>CAYQDP010000441.1:0-2851 GCA_964416235.1 uncultured Flavobacteriaceae bacterium
AAAATTAATAATAGAATGCTTTCCATTTCAAATTCGGATACAGAAGTTTATTTAGAGATTTATGAAATCAATGGCAAGCTTATATACAGGAATTCGGAGAAGCAGCCAATTCAGGTTTTTTTAGGTCCTGAGCTATTTAAAAGTGGAATTTACATTGTAAATATTCAAGGAAAGAAGCAAGCATATCGGCAGAAGTTCCTGATTGAGTAATCATTTAATTAATTGCCATCTTCCATTCACTTAAACGGTAGGTATGAGGCACAGTTTTTTTATACAGTGCCTTACTTATTATAAATACCGGTACTCCGGCGGCAATTACACCAAGCGTAACAGGATGTAATAAATAGTAACCACCTGCAATGAGTGTAACACCGATAGGCGGAACCAGCATCATGCTAAAACCTGCACGCTCAGAAAATGCTGCTCCAAAGTGTTTTTTACGGATATTACTGCAGGCGTAATAAATAGTATGGACTTGTGAAGATTCAAGCGTGAAAACACTGTCGAGTTTTAATTTGTTTTTACTCTCACTTAAATCATAACTGTAAGAACTAAAAACTAATTTTCCTTCATTCACACCTTCATATACGCAATGGCGCAGAGGCGTTGTGTCTGAATGCAATTGTAGGGAGAATAAGGCGTAAGGTTTTATGCTTAATTTCTTTTTCCCGTTTTCTAAAACAATGTTTTTATTTTCAATTTTACCTGAATATTTACTTTGCGCCAGGTGCTGATGCTTTTTATTGACCTTAGGTAATTTGGCGTATTTCCCTTTATTGAAATCCGACTGACGAACCTGTTTCCCTTTTTTATTGTACAGCTTTTTAAATCCGTAAGGTGTTTCTTTGTAAACGGATAAAGAGCCTTTTTTTCGGTAGTCCCAGCTTCTGTTCGCCAAACCATTATTTCCATAAATAATTATGCTTCTTAATTTTCCGCTTTTGTAATATTTCTTGTGAGTGCCGAAAGGTGTTTCGATGTTCATCACAATGGAATCTCCCGGATGTTTAGGATCAATGCTTTCGCGTTTTCCAACCAAAATCTCAATAGTTTTCCACACAGAATCTTTAACTCTTCCGTTTTTGTGATAATTAATTACCTCAATGGTATCATTACCATGCTTGGTGATTTTTGGATTTTGAGAAACAGCCATGAAGCAAGTGAGTAGGCAGAACGAGAGTAAAAAATGCTTCATAAAAAGAAAGAGGTTTTGTGATTCTAAAATAATCAAAATAATTCAATCACAAAACCTCTAGGAAATCTATTGTAATGAAGGATGGTTAATCCTTGCTTGTGCAATTCAGCATCCAATTAATTCCGTATTTATCCTGGAAGCCGGCATAATAAGCACCAAAGAACATATCCTGTAATGGAATTTCAACGATTCCTCCCTCCGATAAAGATTCAAATAATCTTTTGGTTTCGGCACGTGTTGTTGGTTCTAAACTGATGTGCATGTTATTTCCCGGAGTAACAGTAAAGCCCATTTCTTTTGGAGCGTCGGTTGCCATTAAAACATGTCCGCCTAAAATCGGAAGCTCTACATGCAAGATCATTTTCTTTACATTATCTGCAATGGGTGGCTGACCTTCTTGTTGCGGAACATCACCCAAACGCTGTATGCCTTTTCCGCTGAACTCGCTTTTAAATACTTTTTTATAAAAATTCATTACTTCCTCAGTATTGCCGGGAAAGTTTAAATAAGTACACACGCGTGGAGCGCCAATACTTAACTGATTACGTAATTGAAATTTTGCTTTAAGATATGCATCCAAATTTTCGTGTGCCATTGCGAATCCTTCTTTGAAGCCCATCTCAATAATTTTTTCGAGGTCTTCAATTTTCTCAAATGTGTTTTCTACGTAAACGATTGTTCCTGTTTCACTCGACTTAAAAGTTACATTCCATTTAGTACGAGGAAAATCTTTATTGATGTTTCCTTTTTCGTCACAAAATGCATCGTAACCCTGATAGTTTTTATACAAAGTGATTGAAAGGTATTCTGCTAAACAATAATGGCGACTACCATCCGGACCTTGCATATAATATAACCAGGTTCCGCCTTCACGGAAATCCATTTTTACTGTATTAGCCTTCCAAGGTTTTGGTGCCCACCATTCATCGATAATTTCAGGATCGGTCCATGCACGCCAAACTAATTCAACCGGTGCGTCAAATTCTCTTGTTACACTGAGTTGCTTCTTCGCAACATCTTTGGAGTAAATCGTTTCTTTTTTCATATAGGTTTTATTTACGTTTATTTTTTAAATCATGTAATACTTTATCCAGCTGATTAAAGCGAGTTTCCCATAGTTGGCGGAATTGTTCCAGCCATTTATCTATTTCTTTCATTTTTTTTGGGTTTAAGTGATAATAAATTTCCCGGCCCTGTTGTTCTGCTTTCACTAAGTCACATTCTACCAAAACATGCAAGTGTTTAGAAACCGCTTGTCGGCTGCTGTCAAAATGTTCGGCGATGGCATTGGGGGTAAGCGCGCCAAAAGCAATTAAGCTGATAATAGCGCGGCGGGTAGGATCGGCGATGGCTTGAAATACATCTCTTTTCATAGGCGGATTATTTTAAAATGCAACTAATTGGTTGCAAATATATGTGCAACTAAATGGTTGCGCAAATTTGTTTTGTTAAATTGCGCTAAGTTCTTGAATTTGAGTTACGATAAATACAGAAATCTATTCTTTCTCATGGAGGAGACTTATGAGGTCTTTTCTTTTACTTTTTTCCTGCCATCAAAGGATTATATCATTTCTTTTCTGCCTTGAAGCAGAATTAGTTTATTTTCTTTTCTTTGCCTACCACGCAAAGAAAAGAAACAAAAGAAAAGTCACCGCT
>CAYQDP010000442.1:0-2849 GCA_964416235.1 uncultured Flavobacteriaceae bacterium
AGATTTTAAAATAAAAGGATAAAAATTCAAGGTGAACTTACCGGTTAGGAAAGACACTAAAACTATCAGAAGCGGCCAACCGATATTTGGCGCGATGACATAAGCGATGATAAATTGAATAATATAAAAGAACAAGGTGAGAAATGTTCCTATTCCTAAGTTGAATGAGGAATTAAACTCGATGTGCTTTACTTTTTTCTTTACAATGTATTCAGAGAGTTTGTAGGGCAAGTAATTTCCCAGCATCCCGCGAAGGATGATTGGAAAGGCTGCAAGAATTACAAGAGACCTCAGCAAAACATGTATCCAATTGAGCTGCCATTTATTCACCGGATTTACCACCCAATCCTTCACCCCCATAACTTTCAAATGTTTTAAATAAGCTTCGCATTGGGCGTTCAATTTTTGTATAGTTTCCCTTTGTTCTTTATCCGCCACATTTACTTGTTCGGTAATTTGTTTAGAGATGATGTATTCATGTTCAGGATCACGGAAATTTAACTTTTGTTGCTTACATAAATCACGCATGAAAATTTTTTCGAGCCATGGTACCAAATTATCATTTTCCGGATTATCGATGTGCGTTATTAATTCCTTCATTTTAGGTTCGAGAACCTTAATAAATTTATTTAAGGTGCGTGAAGGGTGCTCTTTATACTCTTCATAAAAATCAGCCACGCGAATAGGTTCACCAATATTATAAAACATGGTACTTCCTACTTTGCTGGCCTCACTGTAATTGATTCCAACAGGCACAACAACAAAATCCGGATTCTGAATTACATCCATTGCGCCAAATACCATTCTCGGAACACCTTTCTTAATAGGACGTAAACGGCGTTCCTGAATACAAAGTCCTTCAGCGAATACAATAATTTTAGCTCGCTTTCCTAAAAAATAATTTACCCTTTCGTAGGTTTCATTATTCTTTTGCAGACCCTCTTTACCTCCATCTTGTATACGATAAATAGGAGCTAAGCCAATTCGTTCCAATGTGTAAGTAGCTAATCCCGGTTTAAAAGCATCTCCCCTTGCCAAATATTTAAATTTTGGGGGATATATCACTAAAGAAAAAACTACGGGGTCCATAAATGCATTGGGATGATTTAAAGCCAGAATCATTGGTGCATCAGTATCCAGTACATGCTTGTTCTTCACCTTAATGCGTTTGTAAAAGCTGGTAAGGCTTAAACTCATGATTATCCGGAGGAACATTAAAATCATTCGTGTAAAAATACAAACTATTCTATCATAACAAGATTAAATTAAAACGTAAATTTGCGTTGTGAAATCATTGCGCACACTTAATCATTATTTTATTAAATACAAATGGCTCCTTTTGCTCGGAATCTTGTTTGTATCCCTTTCTACCATCTTTGGAACTTATCAGGCCGTTATTGTAAGGAAAGGCACTAACACCTTGCTCAAGTTAATAGAAGATAAAAACTTTGGCGATAATTCGGTTTTCATTTATTACGGACTAACCATTATTGGCTTAGCCTTAATAAGCGGCTTGTTCATGTTTTTAATGCGGCAAACCATCATTGTAATGAGTCGGCATATTGAGTACGATCAAAAAAATGAAATCTACGATCATTATCAGAAATTGGATATCGCCTTTTATAAACAAAACAGCACGGGCGATTTAATGAACAGAATTACGGAAGATGTTGGAAAGGTAAGAATGTATACAGGCCCTGCTGTAATGTATATGGTGAATACAATTGTTACTATCATTACCGTAGTTGCATTTATGTTGAGTGTTAATGTTCAGCTTACACTTATGGTATTTATACCGCTTCCATTTTTATCGTTTATTATTTACAAGGTTTCCAATGTCATCAATCAGCGCAGTAACAAAGTACAGCAAGAGTTATCGAATTTAACTTCACATGCACAGGAAAGTTTTGCTTCCATAAGAGTTGTGAAAGCATATGCCCGCGAAAAGTTTTTTAGTGATTCATTAAATGAAAAAGGTGAAAATTATAAAAAGGAGAATTTAAAACTAGCCACCATCGAATCTTATTTTCAACCAACAATGGTATTGATGATAGGAATGAGTGTTTTGATTACGGTTTGGTATGGCGGGTATCTTGTAACACAGAAAAAAATTGAAGCAGGTAACATTCCTGAATTTATCATGAACGTTTTCAGATTAACCTGGCCCTTTGCTTCTTTAGGATGGGTAACCTCATTGGTGCAACGCGCTGCCGCCTCCCAAGAGAGGATAAACGAGTTTTTAAACGTTAAACCCAATATTGTTAATCCTTCCGAAAACAAAACAGATGTTGTTGGTGATATTGAATTTAAGAATGTAAGTTTCACTTATCCTGAAACAGGAATAAAAGCATTAAATAATATTTCCTTCCATCTTAAAAAAGGTGAAGTTTTAGGAATAACGGGGCCTGTTGGATCGGGTAAATCTACCATTGCACAGTTATTAAGCAGGATTTATGATTGCGATAGCGGAGAAATTTCGGTTAATAAAATTGATATCAGAAAACATCATTTATATCATTTAAGAAATAATATGGGTATTGTGCCGCAGGAGGTTTTTTTATTCAGTGACACTATTGCTAATAATATTTCATTTGCAGGAAATAATAATTTCAGTAAAACAGAAATTGAGGAAGCTGCAAAAAAAGCATCTGTTTACGAAAACATCATGGGCTTTCCTGACAAATTTGAGACGATGGTTGGAGAAAGAGGTATAACATTATCGGGCGGACAAAAACAACGCGTATCCATTGCGAGAGCGATTATCAAAAATCCGGAGATTTTAATTTTTGATGATTGTTTATCTGCGGTAGATACTGAAACTGAGGCGCAGATTTTAAGTAACCTCAAAC
>CAYQDP010000443.1:0-2837 GCA_964416235.1 uncultured Flavobacteriaceae bacterium
TACACGATTTACTTTTGACAGTAAAAACAAACAAGTTGTAATTGTAGATAATAATTAATGAGCTACGAAAGTACAATAGATGGAATTTTGTATTCTGCCGACAAGAATTTATTGCAAATAAATGTTATTCACGATTATTTAAGTAAAGAGAGTTATTGGTCTAAGGGCATTCCGTTACACATAGTTGAAAATGCAATTAAAGGAAGCGTGTGTTTTGCCGCGTATCATAATGGAAAACAAATGGCTTATGCTCGAGTTATAACAGATGGCGCAACTTTCGGATATCTGGCCGATGTATTTGTGTTGGAGCCATACCGAAAAAAAGGAATCTCAAAAAAGCTCATGCAATTTATCATGGCATGCCCGGAATTGAAGGGCTTGAGACGTTTTATGCTTGCTACCAAGGACGCACACAGCTTATACGAGAAATTTGGATTTAAAAATCTGTCTACACCTGATAGATTTATGGAATTAAAACCATTTGAAACGTACAATTCAAAGTGATTTTATTGGGCATATATGTTGTGTTGATTGGGTTTTTTATCCGGTACAATAATTTTTTCGGTATACTCAAGGATGAAATTTTAAACAGAAGTTTTTATCTAAATGCATTTGTGATTAAGATTTCCGGCTTAGTAATTTTTTATTTAGTTTATACCAAACTCTACGGAACAGTATTTTATTCTGACACGAACGATTATTATCACGACTCTAAAATTATTTATTCTATTGCCGATTGGAATTTTACGGAGTTTATAAAGGTTATGTTTGGTGTTCAAAATGATGCAGCAGACACAGAATTATTTCAAAAGTACTTGCGTTTTACAACGGTTTGGGATGAAAGTGAAGATGAGTTCTCATATAATGATAATCGGTTAATGTTACGCTTCCACGCAATCATTCATTTTTTCTCCTTAGGAAATTATTACGTACACGCGTTTGTGTGCAGTTTTATGGGATTCCTTGGCATCAACTGGATTTATAAAGCATTTAAGCATTTATTTAAGGGTAAGGAAGTTTTGTTATTTAGTGTTTGGTTACTATTTCCCGGATTATGGTTTTGGTCATCTACTTTTTTAAAGGAAGGCCCCGCGTTGTTTTTGATGGGTTTATTCTTGGTTGCCTCTCATCGTATTCTTATTGTGAAGAACAGAAGCTTAAAAAATATTTTTATGTTTAGCCTTTCTATCATTCTTTCATTTATGTTTAAGCAATACATGGCTTTACCATTGTGTTTAACTACGATTTTATTTTTTATTATACAATCAAAATTCCAGTTCACAAAACATACCGGCATAATTTATTTACTTAGCTTGTTTGTAGTTGTGTTTATAGCTAATTATGCAATTAAGCCACTAAAGAATAAGACTATTGTAGAAGCAATCGCGGAGCGACAAAGAACTTTTATGGATGTATCAAAAGGTGGGTTGTTTTTATTGGATAGTACTAAATTCATTCGGCTCCCATACGATACCGCATTAATCACAAAGACAAACAAAATAGTGAATGATACGGTTTTTGTGAGAATTAAGACGGGTGCTTCATATAGCTATTGGGAGCATCAGCATCAACAGGATACTTTACATTGTAAAAGCAATAAGGATACTACATCATTATACAAATTGTTTTATGTAATAAAGAAATCGAAGGCAACATTGCAAGTGCCATTACAAAACGGTACACTAAAAGAATTCGTTAAGGCCTTGCCTTATGCGCTTTTTATTTCAATCGGAAAACCATTCTTTTTTGACGCAAGAAATGCAATGGATGTCATGACTTCAATCGAGAATTTATTGATTCTATTAACAATGCTTCTGATTATCGTTTTAGTTTGGAAGTATAAATCGTATTCCCCGTGGATCACCTACTTCTTTAGTATAGTGGTTCTTGTCCTTTTAGCAATAGGCCTCACCTCTCCTAATCTCGGAGCAATTCAACGATATAGGGTTTTAGCAATTCCGTTTTTATTCATGTGCGCCTTGTTTTTATATAGGGGAAATCTAAGTAAAAGAGGCGCTAAATTCTTCAAAAATCCCCCAAATAATTAAAATTAAATTCTAACTTTAAAGCTTAGTAATATGAGCATTTTTAGAAAGAAACCTTTAAGCCACATCAGTAATATTGAAGCAACGCATGAGGCCTTGCATAAAGTATTAAGTGTTCGTGATCTAACCTTTTTCGGGATTGCAGCAATTATCGGCGCAGGTAGCTTCAGTAGTATTGGTTCAGCGTGTTTCAGTGGTGGACCCGGTGTAATTTTTCTGTTTATTATTTGTGCAGTAGCTTGTGGCTTTACAGCCATGTGTTACGCAGAATTTGCTTCACGCGTTCCTGCTTCAGGTAGCGCTTATACATATGCGTATGTTTCGTTTGGAGAAATGTTTGCTTGGATAATTGGTTGGGCTTTGTTGATGGAATATTCAATCGGAAATATTTACGTTGCTTTCTCATGGAGCGGATATTTTACTAATTTGTTAGAAGGATTTCATGTGCATTTACCTGCTTGGTTAACTACTAATTATTCTGAGGCATCTAAATCATTTTCTGAGCACGTGGAAGGTGAGGGTACTCAAGCATGGTTAACGGCTCCACAATTTGGTGGACTAAGAATTATTTTTGATTTACCCGCAGTCTTTATTAATATCATTGTAACGTGGTTAGTATATGTGGGCACTAAAGAATCGCGCAACGTTAGCAATGCTATGGTGTTGGTTAAATTGGCTATTATTGTTTTGGTGATTTTAGTCGGTGTGTTTTATGTTGACATTGATAATTGGTCGCCGTTTATGCCAAATGGTTTTGGTGGCATGATGACAGGAGTCTCGGCAGTATTTTTT
>CAYQDP010000444.1:0-2799 GCA_964416235.1 uncultured Flavobacteriaceae bacterium
TGCACCTGCAATATTACTTGCGGTTAAGTTTAATGTACCACTGATACAAATAGGCGAACTGTTACTTGCTACAGGTGGAGCAGGAGAAGGATTAACTGTTACTGTTATTGTTCCGAAAGGTCCCTGACAACCTGCAACATTTACTGCTACCGAATAAACACCGGCACCTGACATTGGAATGTTTGGTACGTTAGGATTTTGAGTTGTTGCAGTAAAGCTGTTCGGTCCGCTCCAAGTATAGGTTGCACCTGCAACCGGAGCTGCAAATAAGAATAATGTATCACCTGCACATAACGGTGAGCTACTTGAGGCAGTTGGAGGAGCAGGAGGCGGACTTACCATTACACTGGTAGTACTTACCGGTCCAATACATCCGCCAACGTTAGCTTGCACTGAATAAACACCAATCGCTAAAGTAGTGGCACCCGGAATGCTTGGGTTTTGTGTAGTTGCACTGAAGGAGTTTGGTCCTGTCCATGTATATGTTGCACCTGCAATGTTTGATGCAAATAAATTTAAAGTTGCACCAATACACACTGTTGAGTTACTCGTTGCAACTACGTTTGGAACATCGTTAACAGCAACGCTTACAGTTCCTGCGGGACCTGCACAACCTAAAGCCACAGCTGAAACAGAGTAAATACCTGCAGAAAGAGTTGTGGTTGTTGGTAAAGTTGGATTTTGTGTTGTTGAAGTAAATGAGTTAGGTCCGGTCCAACTATAAGATGTTGCACCCGGAATATTGCTTGCAGTTAAGGATAATGTTGCGCCTGTACAAAGAGGAGCATTACTGTTTGCTACAGGTGCAGCAGGTAAAGGATTTACCGTAACTGCTGTTGTTGCTAAAGCACTTCCGCAACCCATTACTGAAATAGCAACACTATATGTTCCTGATGCCGGTATCGTAACAGCTGCAAGTGTTGGATTTTGAACAGCAGATGTAAATGAATTTGGTCCGCTCCAAATATAAGTTGCTCCTAATATTGTGTTAGCAGTTAAACTTAGAGTTTGTCCTGCACAAACCGGTGAGTTACTTCCTAATGTAGGAGGACCCGGAATTCCATAAACAGTTACGCTCACTGTTCCGGCAGGACCAGGACAACCTGCAACGGTTGCGTTTACCGAGTAAACACCTGTTGCCGAAGTGGTAGCTGCAGTTATGGTTGGATTTTGTACTGTAGATGTAAATCCATTCGGACCTGTCCAGTTATACGTTGCTCCTGCAATTGTGCTCGCAGATAAGTTAATGTTACTTCCTGCACACAAAGTAGCAGTGCCGCCGGCCGTTGGAGCCGCCGGAGCAGGATTAATGGTTACTGTTACTACACCGGCAGGACCTGCGCAACCGCCAACTAATGCGATTACTGAATATGTTCCGGCTGAGCTGGTGGTAGCTGTTGGTATGGTTGGATTCTGTGAAGTTGAAGTAAATGATGCAGGACCAGTCCAGCTATAAGTTGCACCTGCAATTGTACTTGCAGTTAAACTTAAAGTTTGTCCTGCACAAATTGGAGAGTTAGCAGAAGCTGTAGGAGCAACAGGAGGAATGTTTACAGAAACACTAACAGTTCCTGCAGATCCTGTACATCCGGCAACTGTTGCAGTCACTGAATAAACACCTGCTGCTAGTGTACTGGCTCCGGGAATTGTAGGATTTTGTAATGTTGAAGTAAATGAGTTAGGACCACTCCAACTATAAGAGGCTCCTGCCATAGGACTTGCAGTTAAACTAATTGTTTGTCCAACACATAAAGGCGAGTTGCTATTTGCAGTTGGAGAAACAGGAATTGGATTAACAACAACGTTAACGGTTCCGTTTGGTCCGGTACAGCCTGCTACGTTTACATTTACTGAATAAACACCTGCAGATAATGTGCTCGCACCAGGAATACTTGGATTTTGAGTAGTAGAAGTAAATGAATTCGGACCGCTCCAGTTATATGTAGCGCCTGCAATATTACTAGCAGTTAAGTTAATTGTACTACCTGCACATAACGGTGAGTTGCTTCCGGCAGTTGGTGCTGCAGGCGTAGGATTCACAGACACTGCAATAGTTGATACTGCACTTCCGCAACCTGATACATTTACTAATACACTATAAGTACCGGCAGCAGCTAATGTAACACCACTAATGGTTGGATTTTGTAAGGTTGAAGAGAAAGAGTTAGGGCCTGTCCAGCTATAACTTGCGCCTACAATTGTTGTTGCCGTTAAGCTTAAAGTTTGTCCTGCACAAATCGGAGAGTTGCTTGCTAAGGTTGGAGGACTAGGAATTCCAAATACAGTTACACTGAATGTTCCTACAGGACCGGTACAACCACCAACGGTTGCGGTTACCGAATAAACTCCGGTAGCTAATGTTGAAGCACCCGTGATAGTTGGATTTTGCAAAGTAGACGTAAATCCATTCGGTCCATTCCAATTGTAAGTTGCACCTGCAATATTACTTGCAGTTAAGTTGATATTATTTCCTGCACAAAGTGTTGAAGTACCTCCTGCAGTTGGAGCAGCTGGAGTTGGATTAACAGTAACTGCAACAGTTCCGGCAGGACCTGCACAGCCAAGAACGTTAGCTGTTACAGAATATATGCCACTTGCTGTTGTTGTAACAGAAGGTATACTTGGATTTTGTGTAGTTGAAGTAAATGAGTTAGGGCCAGTCCAACTATAAGTTGCACCGGCAATTGTTCCTGCACTTAAACTTAAAGTCGAAAGTGCACATAACGGTGAGTTAGCCAAGGCACTTGGTGCAGCAGGTAGCGGATTAACAGTGACAGTTATTGAAATTGTAGGACTTGT
>CAYQDP010000445.1:0-2796 GCA_964416235.1 uncultured Flavobacteriaceae bacterium
CGGCTAATTGCCGCTTTTCTTTTTTCTATTTATCCACCAATTTATTGCAAATGGAATAGCTAGTTTTGCTATTGTACCTATTGGTCCCGAAGATATTTTTTGAGTGGTTTCAATAATCGAACTAATATTTTTAGCAGAAATTCCAAAAAATTTATGTTCACCATTGTCAGTTGGAAAAATTGATTCTTTTGTATTATCAATACTTTTTACTAATCTCCTATAGCTTAGTTCTTTCTCTATTTTGAGAATTTCGAGTTCACGATTTATTTCGTCAAACGAATAGAATTTTTTCTTTTCATAATTTAATTTTTAATGGTGAATAATTATTTTGAAAGTACCTTTATTTGATTGCATGAAATAATCTCCGGAAGCCCAATTAGAACAATCAATCCGATTCAAGTTCTTTTGATCTATTAGAAAAAATATTTGATTACCCAGTTTGTCAAATATTTTGACATCCGCTATGGCAATATTTTTAAGGAACAAAAAATCATTTGCTGGATTAGGGTAAAATCCAAAATTTGATTCTAAAAAAGCCGGAGATACATATGTGTTATAATTAATACTAAAAAGTGAGTCTGTACTTATACAAACATCATCAATATAATAATATGCATAAGGGCCAACACCATCGTTAATAACAATTGTATTAGTATCGTCAAAAAAATTCCCAAGCATTATGAATTTGTATGCAGAGTCTGCAACGAAAGAGCCTGAAATTCTTGTCCAATTTACGGTGTCGGTGATAACCGTGGTAGTAAAAAAGTGAGCGTTGTTATTAATTGGGACGTTACTTTGTTTTGTAACGCTAAATTTCGCACCAATTTTATTAATACTGTAGCCAGCAAAGTAATTACTATCAGCTCTGTTCAATTTAAACGAAATATAATATTTTTGAGAAATAACTAAAGAAGAAGTAAGTTGACCTACCAATATTTCTCTATATAATCCTCCATTATCGTAACAAATAAAACCGCAATAAGAATTTCCATTTGCAGGATACTGTGAACCAAACAAATTCTTAGGGGTCTGTACTGCTGAAATTCCGCCGCAAATATTAAAATAGTCTGCACTGCCTTTACAAGTATCCCAACCAAAAGTTTTAATTACTTCTCCTAGCCCATTAGGACAAGCAGTATAGCTTTCAAAACTTGGATTTATCACAAGGTTTGTTTGGGAAAAAGCCGAAAACTGTATAACAAGAAAAAAGTGAAATAGTTTTTTTAGCATAAAGTAAAAATATAACAATTATGCTAAAAAGCAAATAAACTATCCTCAAATCAAGAAGAGAAAAATAGAAATGGAGTTTAAATTTTAGTTCAAGTTAAAAGTCAGCTGAACTTCTTTGCCGTTATGATTGAACTCTACCTTATCGGCTAAGTGTTTCATTAAAAACACACCGCGGCCATTAATTTTATCAATGTTATTTGGGTCGGTAGGATCGGGTAAACTATCGTAATCAAATCCTTGTCCTTCATCGGCTACAGAGAAAACGATTTTTTTATCTTCATTTTCAAAACCAATGTGTACATTTTTTTGAGGATTGCCTTTGTTGCCATGATAAATAGCATTGTTCACCGCTTCAGTCACGGCAATTAAAATGTTACCGTAGTTATCTTCGTTTACATTATATATTTCGCAAACGTCTTCTATTAAACGTTCAACTAATCTTAAATTTTCGGATGATGATTCTATCTTTAATTTCTGTCCTTTCGCCGGTATCATTTACTCACGCTATTAAAATAATTATTTACCTTTTCTTTATAATAAGGGGTTAAACTTGGCGGAACGGTGTTTAACAACTCCAGTTCCTTTTCTTTCATTCTTTTATACTCTAAAAATTGGCTAGGGTTACTTAAATCCTGATTTTTTGCCTCATTACTTTTCCTTTTTTCGTCCTGTTCGCGTTCCCTTTCGGCCTTTTCACTTTCCAGTAATCGGGTTAAAATCTCCTGCTGGCGCTTCATGGTTTCGTTCGTAATTTGCTTATTTACAATATCTTTCTCGGTTTGCTCCATCATTTCGGCCAGATTACCGCCGGGGTTTTGACCCTTATTTTTCATCTGATCCATCATTTGCTGCAACTGGCGTCTTAGGGCTTCCTGTTGGGCCGCCATTTTGGCTAATTGTTCCGAAGTTCCGGGCATCATTTGTTGTCCGCCTTGGTTTTGCTGACCTTGCCCGATGCCCATGCCTTGTCCTGGTTTTTGCCCGGGTTTCTGTCCCGGTTTTTCTCCCGGCTTTTGTCCTTTTTCTAATGCTTCTTTTAATTGTTGTAATTGCTGATTAAGTTGCTGCTGCATTTTACTCATGCTTGGTTGTCCGGATTTTGGTTTTTGTCCGGAGCCGCTGTTTTTAGGATTCTTGCATTTTCCTCCACCCGATGCTTTCATCTGGTTTTTCATTTTCATTTGTTGCTGCATTTGCTCTAAACTTTCATTCAGCAATAAAGCCAGATTATTAATAGCAGTGAGTCCGCCTTGCATGCGCATTCCAGCTTCGGCAGGCATGCGTTCGGCTAATGACTCAATTGTTTTTTTCATATTGAAATGAATGGAAGAAATTTCGCGGTTCAAATACGCTTCAATTTGAGGCGCGCGTTTGCTGAGTGCGAGTAAACTATCTTCAATAATTTTCGCGTCGTCTTGTAATTTTTTCTGTTGCTGTGGAATTTTTATGTATTGCGGATTATCGATGCGTGTTTTCGGAAGTGCTTTTACTAATTCTTCTTGTGCAAAAGAAAGGTTCAATAAATTTTCAAGAATCTGGCGGAGTGCAGCAGCATTTTCTTCCTCT
>CAYQDP010000446.1:0-2790 GCA_964416235.1 uncultured Flavobacteriaceae bacterium
CAACTAATTCCTCATGACTCGGAAGGATTCCGTCTTGAATACGTTTGCTGTAGTTAATACTATCAAGGATTTCCTTCTTCTGCTGATTAATTTCATTGTTTTGCTTTTCTAAAACCACATTAGCTTTTCGCTTATCAGTAAATAATTTATACACGAAAGCGAATCCTACCACAGCCAATACAAGAATTACGCTGGTAAGTATTACTGCAATCCTGTTTCTCTTCAACTTTAATGACTGATTAGCATTATTCAGTTTTTGAATTTCTAATTCCTTCTCTGTTTTAAATGATTTGTATTCGTTTTCTTTTTCACTTGTAACACGTAAATTTTCTGCGTTAGCGATACTATCAGAATAAGCATTATACATATTCATTGCCTCGTATGCCTTTTTATAATCCTTTAATTGGAAATAACAATTATTTAGTTCCTTATAATTTTTTCGAAATTCTTGAGCGTCCTCCTTAGGAATAATCTCCAAATTAGCCTCAAGAAATTTTGCGGCTTTACTGTATTCTCCGATTCTAAAATAATATTGCCCTGAAAAATAATTCGCAGAAATATCATGTCTGGTTCCTGAACTATCTAATGAGACATATTTGTAAAGTGAATCCAATTGTGCTTTTGCGGTTTTTATGTCATTTAAATTTAGATAACATTCCATCTTGTTTCCGTAAATTGAAGGAAGTAAATGATAGGCTTTGTAGGGTCTAACTACTTTTTCGGCAATATTAAGATAATGAAGGGCCAGTACAGGACTTTCCATGTTGTTATAATCAACACCTAAATTATTTGCTGAAACAAACTGCTGGTTTTTATCATTAAGCTTTACTGCAATTTCATACGTCTTTCTAAAATAATAAACTGCTTTTTTGCTATTCCCTTGATCCGAGGAAATAATCCCCATATAATTATATACTTTTGATTGCAAACGCTGAAGATTCATGTCTTCCGCCATAGGTAATGCCAGGTAAAACAATGACATTGCCTTATTGTATTTAGAGTAATCGTAATATGTAGTTCCCGTTTCAAAATAAGTCCACGCCACTAAGTCCTTCCTACCCGTTCTATTAGCAATAGCCATTAATGTATCACAGCATTTTAATCTTAAATCAAAATTGCTTTCTCCGGGAATAAGGCGTTCTATACGTCTGTATTTTAATGTGTCATTGATGTTAGATTTCAAATAATACGCCAAACTATCAAACTGTCCATTCAATTGAATAAAAAGAAACACTAATATGAGGGAATACCACTTTTTCACCGACATTAAAACTAACTATTTTTTAGCTAATGTTTCAGCTTTTTAAGCCTTTTAACTTTAAAAAATCTACGATAAATAACTATCTTTGCCCCCTATGGAAAAACGTGTAAGAGTACGCTTTGCCCCAAGCCCAACCGGTGGATTACACATGGGCGGTGTGCGTACAGCATTATTTAATTATTTATTTGCCAAAAAACATGGCGGCGATTTTATTTTACGTATCGAAGATACCGATCAAACCCGCTATGTAAACGGTGCTGAAGAATATATCGTTAACGCTCTTAAATGGTGCGGGATTGAACCCAATGAAGGTGTGGGATTTGGTGATGGCCCGCATAAACCTTACCGTCAAAGCGAACGCAAAGCACTTGGTATTTATAAAAAATATGCCGATCAATTAATTGCAGGCGGACATGCCTATTATGCATTTGATACGGAAGAAGAATTAGATGCAATGCGCAAACGTTTGGAAGCTGCTAAAGTGGTGGCCCCGCAATATAATTCCGTAAGCCGACAAACCATGCGCAATTCGCTTACATTAAGCGAAGATGAAGTAAAAAAACTATTGGATGGCGGAACGCCACATGTGGTACGCTTAAAAGTTCCTCGTAATGAGGAAATCCGTTTTCATGATATCATTCGCGGATGGGTTGTAGTGAATTCATCGCAAGTGGATGACAAAGTATTATTGAAAAGTGATGGCATGCCAACTTATCACTTAGCGCACATCGTTGATGATATTGAAATGCAAATTTCGCATGCGGTGCGTGGTGAAGAGTGGTTGCCTAGTGCCCCTGCTCACATTTTAATTTACCGTTACCTTGGTTTAGAAAACGATATGCCAAAATTGGCTCATTTACCACTAATTTTAAGACCTGATGGACAAGGTAAACTTTCTAAACGTGATAAATCAGGATTACCAATGTTCCCTCTTAATTGGTACGATGAACGTACTGGTGAAAGCTATGTTGGCTATCGTGAGTCTGGATTTTACTCCGAAGCATTTATAAATATGCTTGCTTTATTAGGATGGAATCCCGGAGATAACCGTGAGATCATGACGAAAGCTGAAATCATCGAAGCATTTTCGTTTGAACGCGTAAATAAATCAGGCGCAAAATTTGATCCGGAAAAAACAAAATGGTTCAATCAACAATATTTACGTCAGCGTAATGACAATGAACTGGCTGCTGAATTAATGCCAATCTTAGAGAGCAAAGGTGTTAAAGCAGACTTAAAATTCGTGACAGAATTCTGTCGACTGATTAAAGAAAAAGCGCATTTCATTAATGAATTTTACGACTTAGGTGTTTACTTTTTTACCGCACCTACCAGCTTTGATGAAAAGGTGTTAGCGAAAAAATGGAATGAAAATTCAAAAGCAACTTACTCTAAATTACGTGATAAATTAAACGGAGAGAACAACTGGACTGCCGATAATTTACATCACGTATTTGAAGCTGCCTCAGCTGAATTAGGCAAAATTGACATGCAACTGGTACGTGTATTGGTGAGTGGCGTTGCAGGTG
>CAYQDP010000447.1:0-2784 GCA_964416235.1 uncultured Flavobacteriaceae bacterium
AAAGGACACAGTAAAAATCCAATTCTCAAAACTTCAGGCAGACTCTATCAAAACAATTGAAATAAGAAATTATCAGTTCGACAAAGACACCTCGTTGACTGGGCAATCGAGATTTCTAAATCCATCACAAATAAAGTTAGTCTGCGAGGTGGTAAACGAACTTAAGCAGGTTGACACAGTCACTGAAAATTCTGACTTAATCAATAGTGCGTATTACTCTTTGTTTCTTAAATTCTCCGACGGCAAAAGTACCCGCTTGGATATTTGTAAAGGTTATATTTTAAAGTATGCGACGATATTGCAAAAAACTCCAATAAAAAGATTTTCAAATGAACTATCTTTCAATGAAATTTGGAGTAAAGCTATTGATCCACCATGTGACTGCGAAGTTATTGTTGACGGCAATAAAATTGCAGAAATCGATAGTATTCGTAAAAAACACAAAATTGATATAATAGACGGACTTATTAAAAAAGACTCCACCGACTACTTCCTACTCGACCTCTGGTCGTCGACAGACTCTAACAAAGAAATGGAGTTCCTTTCTGTAAGGGTCAAAAAAAATGACCACATCAAAACAATGACAAGAATGTACTCAAAAGACGACACTTTGTTTTTAAGTTCAGCTCCTTTTAATTCCGCACGAATTATAAATAAAATCGGTTACTCGGAAAAATTATATGACCAATTTATGGTTGTCAAAAAGTGTTTTAAAGGTTGGTTATTTATTTCTTTAAAATATCAAGGTAAAACTTACTCGGGCTGGACAAGAAACTATTGCTCTAATCCATACACGACGTGTAGCTGACAAAACAACTGGCACTAACAGCAAATTCGCCCAATGCGGCGGACTAGGGTCATCGCTCGCGCACGGACAAGTTGCCTGCTTCGCAGACCTTTTTTGTGGCTCGCTAAAAAACAGTTATCTTCGATATAAACATTTGTGCGTATAGACAGGTGATGCTTCGAAAGCCGCACTGGGCAAATTCGCCAAACGTTAGTAGTAAGCCGCTGGACGACGACCATGAAAACGACATTTTACATATTTATTTTAATTTCGTTTTCAAGACAGCTTCTCGGACAGACAAACCTCGTGCCCAATCCAAGCTTTGAACAATATTCCTTTTGCCCGACTAATCAAGGTCAAGTTCCCTACGCAAATAATTGGAGCCAATATGCTTCGGCTGACTATTTTAATTCCTGTTCTTCTGTTCCAGACTTTTCCGTTCCAACTAACTGGAGCGGTAATCATCCTGCGCCAACCGGAAATGCTTATTGCGCTCTCGGGACTTTTGCTCCTTATTGGCCTAACGGTCGTGAATTCATTTTCGCCTCATTAACCACGACATTAAATATTGGGACAAAATATTATTTAAGTTTTAAAACCTGTGCCGGCATTTCAAGCCAAATTCAGACATATATGACAAGCAATAAAATTGGTGCTTTGTTAACTGTTAGCAATCATACAGCTCCTGTCGTTGTAAATCGAGCGCATGTTTATGCTCCTAATATTATAAACGACACAATAAACTGGACAAAAGTTTTCGGCTCATTTACCGCGGACTCTGCTTATAAGTTTATAACATTAGGCAATTTTTTTGACGACGTGAATACAAGTACAATGACAATCGTACCATGCTTCACCTGTGGAGCATATTATCTAATTGACGATGTTTGCCTTTCAACAGATTCTTTATTTGCATTCAATTATAATTCCGTTGGACTTCAAGAAAACAAGACAGAAAATAATATTTCAATTTATCCCAATCCGACAAATTCATTATTGAATATTGACAATAACTCTACTTCAATAATTCTTTTTAGTTTATTCAATAACCTAGGATCTAAATTGACCGAAATTCAAGTCAAGAACAAAGCGACAATTAATCTTATTGATTATCCTGCAGGAGTATATTTTATTAAATTAACCTCTGACAAAGGAGTTGTGACCAAAAAAATAATCATTGACCGTTGACGCATTACTTAAACTGTGTGCAGCGGCCAACTACTAACAGCACCTACTGGCCATTGGGCGGACGAGGGTCATCACCGCGCGCTATTAACAAGGTCGCTTCGCGAAATTTAATTTGCGGCGGCTAATAAACATTGGTATCTTCAAATAACCTTTGGTAGGTAAAAGAAAGTTGATGCTTCGAAAGCCCAACGGCCAGTAGCTGCCAAACGTTAGGCACAATTAATGACGACAAGACAAATAATCATTCAAATAGCACTAATGTTCTTATTGTATTCTTGCAATTCAGACAAAGAACACAAAGTGAGAGAAGTTTATTACAGAAAACTTTCTCCAGGAGCTTCTTCTAACGAAACCGAAAAAGGTAAAAGAGATTTCAAGACTATTGTAGCAATTCTGTTAGAAAATGATTCTGGATTTGTTTTTAACTCTTTTGAAGATACTTCCAAAATTGATGATATTGTTAAAAATAAAGTTGAGCAGATCAATTCTGGAATTGACCCATTCTCCTTAGGAACCATATTACATTCCGCTAAACGTAGTCAAGTTGATAGTAATAATTTTATCCTTACAATTAATAATAGAACTACGCATTATAATATAATATACAAATGTAATCTGACAAATAATAATGAATTGAAAACAAAATTGTTCTTAATGGATAAAGGTGACACAATTCCTGTATGTGAATCAGGTAAGGACGGTGATACTACTGGCATTTATTATTTTAAAGTATGGCGACCAAAAAACCCAAAGGACTGGGCCTCGGCCTGGAAGCGTCTGATTTCCGCCGCGCTGGCCACGCCCGCCAC
>CAYQDP010000448.1:0-2780 GCA_964416235.1 uncultured Flavobacteriaceae bacterium
TTCCTTTTTCATCGGCCACGTAAATATCAAAATCTTTGTATACGGCCCATAAATATTTCCCTTTAATCTGTGGGGCAGGCGGACAAGAATCGTTGGCTTTGTGTGTAGAGGCATACAAAATGTCTTTTCCATTAGGCATGAAATAACTACACGTAGTTCTGCCTTTGCCTGTACTTATCATAGGTGGTTTATAAGTACTGTCTTTCGCTGCCTTTTCAATATCTAAAGCAAAAATCTGATCGCATTGTAATCCCCATTTAGAATTATTACTTTGAAATGCGGCCATCTTTCCGTTGGGTGAGAAATAAGCTTCTGCATTATCACCACCATAAGTTAATTTTTGAAGATTTTTTAAGTGCTTTTCTTGTGCTGTAATTGCAGTTAATCCCGAAAAGACAATGGCTATATATAATAAACGTTTCATAAAATTAGTGGGCACAAAAATACGAGAAAAGAAGCAATCGAAAAGGAGTTCTGTCAAAAATCATAAAATTGTTAAAAGAACCACTTAAACGGTCAAATTAGTTATATTTGTCAACTATTTTAAAATTCAACTATTATGAAGAGTGAGATAAATAACGAACTGCCTGTTGGAACCAGAGCGCTTATTTTATCGAAGTTGTATTACGGAGCTTTGTCAAAGAGTTTAGATAATTTAGACGTGGAGCGTTATTATTCGGTGCTTTTCTTTTTATACAATCATCAAAACTGTTGTCAGCAAGTGGTTTGTGATAATTTACGTATAGATAAAACAGCCATGGTAAAAGTTTTGGATTATTTAAGTAAGGCCGGCTATATTGAACGCACTACCAATCCGGCTGATCGTCGCGAGCATTTCATTCGATTATCTAAGAAAGGCGAAAAGCAAACCAAAAAAATAGTTCAATCCTTTGATTCAATTGATGAGAAGGCTTTTTTAAATATTTCCGAAGGTGAAAGAAAAACCTTTTTAAAGGTGATGCAATTAGTTTGCAAAAATTTGGATTCCCTTCCTTCCGACGATTTATTTTTTAATTACAAGAAAACAAAAGCAAAAAATTAAGATTATGAAAAAGATTCCGGGATGGTTATATGTGGTTGTATTTTTTGGCATTCTCATTGCCATAAAATTTATTTTCCTTTCAAAATCTGAAGAAAAAGGGGGAGGTCCAAAGGGTATGGACAAATCAAAAATGCCTGTCGCGGTCAATTACATGATTGCTCAATCTAATTCATTTAGCAATAAAGTATACAGTAGCGGAAAAATTGGCGCGCTAAATGAAATTGAAATTAAACCGGAAGTTTCCGGTAAGGTAACGGCTATCTATTTTAAGGAAGGTGATGAAGTAACGAAAGGAACTTCCTTACTTAAAATTAATGATGCCGATTTACAAGCTCAGTTATTAAAAAATAAGGCTCAAATAAAATTAGCTCAGGATAAGGCTGAACGTCTTAAAAAACTTTTGGATGTGAATGGAGTAAGTAAAGAGGAGTATGAAATTCAGGAAAACGAAGTGACATCTTTAATGGCGGACCAAGCTTTTATTAACGCGCAAATTGCAAAAACAAATATTACAGCTCCATTCAGCGGACGAATCGGATTAAAAAATATCAGTGAAGGTGCTTATGTGAGTCCGGCGTTAAGCATTGCTTCTCTGGTTCAGGTAAAACCCTTGTTCATTGAGTTTTCATTACCGGAGAAGTACAGCAATAGTTTGAAAAAAGGTTTAGAGGTAGAGTTTAGTCGCGATAATTCAAACGAAAAAATGAAAGCTACCATATACGCGATTGAACCAAAAATTGATGATGTCACCAAATCGATTCGCTGCAGAGCAATGTATAATGGTAGTGCGGAATTGTATCC
Organism: uncultured Flavobacteriaceae bacterium; assembly: GCA_964416235.1. Classification (GTDB taxonomy): domain Bacteria; phylum Bacteroidota; class Bacteroidia; order B-17B0; family Aurantibacillaceae; genus JAHEYG01. Next base: position 1,844 of record CAYQDP010000448.1, read on the forward strand.
CGGCAGTTTTGTAAAAGTATATGTTGACTTGATTAAAACCGAAAACAGCATCATGATTCCAACGCAGTGCGTTATTCCAATTCTTAAAGGACAAAAAGTAATGATTGCACGTAATGGCGAAGCGGATGAGGCTAAAGTTGTAACCGGAGTTAGAACGGATGAAAATATACAAATACTGGAAGGACTTCAGGTAGGAGATACAGTTTTAACGACAGGTTTATTATCAGTAAAGAAGGGTTCTAAACTTAAATTTTTAAATCAGGGTAAGAAGTAATGGATATAGCAGGTTTAAGTGTAAAGCGCCCGGTGCTGGCCACCGTTATGTCAATCATCATTGTTCTATTTGGTGCCATTGGCTATACTTTTTTGGGTGTGCGTGAATTTCCTTCCATCGACCCGCCTGTAATTACGGTTCGAACTAATTATACAGGAGCCAATGCTGAAGTTATTCAGTCGCAAATTACTGAACCACTCGAAAAAGCCATTAACGGTATAGAAGGCATTAGAACAATTTCAGGTGCATCTAATCAGGGTTCAAGCATCATTACTGTAGAGTTCAATCTGAGTTCTAATCTGGAGGCAGCTGCTAATGATGTGCGCGATAAGGTTTCTCAAGCGGTTCGTCAATTACCCCAAGATATTGATGCGCCACCGGTGGTAACTAAATCAGATGCTAACTCGGATGCAATTATTTCCATGACCTTGAAAAGTGATACACGAACACATGCCGAGATAAGTGATTATGCAGAGAATGTGATCGGACAAAATTTACAGACCATTCCCGGAGTGAGTAACGTTCAAATATGGGGACAAAAACGTTATGCCATGCGAATTCGTATCGAACCAAAGAAACTAACTGCGTATGGGTTAACAGCATTGGATGTAAAACAAGCTTTAGACCGTGAGAATATTGAATTGCCAACGGGTAAAGTAGCAG
>CAYQDP010000449.1:0-2770 GCA_964416235.1 uncultured Flavobacteriaceae bacterium
TCCCCATTATGAAAAAACTAATAGCAATTTTTTTACTAAGTGTAAGTGGTTTTGCTTTTTCACAAACCTCATTTAACGCCGGTATGTTTGGTGTACTGGAAGCACGTCAAATGGGACCGGGCACTATGAGTGGCCGTATAACTGCTATAGAAGGCGTTAATACAGATGATGGCAAAACTATTTATGTGGGAACAGCAGGAGGTGGTGTTTGGAAATCTACTAATGCCGGTGCCTCCTATAAACCCATCTTTGATAAATATTGTCAATCGATAGGTGCATTAGCTATTAATCAAAAAGATCCATCAATCATTTATGTAGGTACAGGAGAAAGTAATATGCGTAACTCTGTTTCTTATGGAAATGGAATGTACAAATCAACCGACTCGGGTGACAACTGGAAAAAAATAGGATTGGATAGCGTTGAGCATATCTCTAAAGTTGTCATTCATCCTGAAAATCCGGATGTGATATTTGTGGCTGCACCCGGACCACTATGGAGCAAAAGCAAACACAGAGGCTTATATAAATCAACTAATGGTGGTGAGACTTGGGAAAAAATATTTTACATCAATGAAAACACAGGTTGTGCCGATTTACTAATCGATCCTATAAATCCAAATAATGTATTTATCTCCATGTGGGAATTCCGTCGCCAACCTTATAGTTTTAATTCAGGAGGAAATGGCAGCGGTTTGTATAAAAGTACAGATGGAGGAAAAACGTTTAAGGAAATAAAAAACGGATTACCTGAAAAACCATTCGGACGTATTGCTATGACCTTAGCGCCAAGCGATCCTAAACAAATGCTTGCTATTGTTGAGAGTAACAAAACAGGATTATTCATTTCTTCAGATGGTGGTGAAACCTGGAAAAGTCAAAGTGCGACATTGAATGTTTGTGCTCGTCCGTTTTATTTTAGCACAATTGTTATAGATCCAAAAGATCCTAAGCGCGTGTATCGTCCCGCTTTTCAATTTGCCTACAGTAGTGATGGCGGATACTCATTTACGGAAGCAAGTTATGATGGCGGATGGGTACATAGTGACATGCATGCTTTATGGATCAATCCGAATAACACCAATATCATGTATGTTGGAACCGATGGTGGCGTATATATGAGTGTGGATAAAGGGGTAACCTGGCAATTCAATCATGGACTTCCGGTTGGACAATTCTATCATGTAAGTTATGATTTGAAAGAGCCTTATAATGTTTACGGCGGATTACAAGACAATGGAAGCTGGATGGCGCCAAGTGCGTCACCCGGAGGAATAGGAAATGGTAATTGGGATCGTGTGAATGGCGGTGATGGATTTTGGACTGTACCCGATGTAGATGGAAAAACAGTTTATTCGGAATACCAAGGTGGTAACATGTACAGAACTGATTTAAGTAATATGAAGTCAGAATACATTCAGCCACAGAAAACAAGTAAAGAAGAAAAGCTGCGTTGGAACTGGAATACACCAATAGTTACCGGCAGCAAAAATCCTAAGAATCTTTATGTAGGTGCGCAATACCTTTATAAATCAACTGACCAAGGCAGAAATTGGACTCGTATTTCAGGCGACTTAACAACCAATGACAAGAAAAAGCAGAAACAAGAAGAAAGCGGCGGACTCAGCGCAGATAATACATCTGCTGAAAATCATTGCACCATATTTACCTTGGCTGAATCTTCCTTAGATGAAAACATTATCTGGGTTGGTACCGACGACGGTAATGTTCAAGTAACAACTAACGGTGGTGGAACATGGACAAATGTATCAATGAATATTGCGAAATGCGGGATAGCAAATCAAGCCTGGGTAAGCAGCATTCAGCCTTCACAATTTGATAAAAACACAGTTTACGTAACGTTTGAAAATCATATGTACGGTGACTTTAATACCTACGTAGCTACCAGTAATGATTTAGGAAAAACATGGAAGCGCATCAACAGCACTGAATTTACCGGATTTGCACATAAAATAGCTGAGGATCCTATCAATAAAAATTTATTATTCTTAGGCACCGAAATGGGATTATTTGCCACCTTAGACGGTGGTGCAAATTGGTTTAGAATGAAAAACAATATTCCGGAATATGCATTAGTGAGAGATATTCAGATTCATCCGAAAACGCATGATTTAATTATCGGAACACATGGTCGTGGTATTTTCATAATTGACGACATCCGTTCCATGAGAAATTTAACTAAGGAAGTATGGGAGCAAGATTTTTATTTATTTCCAACTGAAGATTTAGTATTAAACAACGGTAAATTCGGATGGGGCGGCCCTGAAATATCGGGCGGATGGATAACCGGCAATCCTGCTTCACACCCTTCCATTACTTATTACCTTAAACAACGATTAAACTCAGGTAAAATTGAAATTGAGGTGTATGATTCGAATAATAAATTATTACAAACCTTGCCGGGAACAATCCGTAAAGGTTTGAATAAAGTATATTGGAATATGCGCGAGACGCCTCCAAAAGTAGCAGCCGGCAGTACAAAAATGGACGGTGCAGGATTTACAGCACCAATGGTTTTACCTGGACAATATAAACTAAAGGTTAAAGTAAAAGATAAAGAATATGAGGGAAAAGTTAATTGTATACACGATGCCGCAAACAAAGATTTGAGTGAAGCAGACCGAAAATTAGTTTATGAAAAAGCTACGCAGTTAAAAACACTTTACTCAAACATCAATAATACTATTGATACAATTAATCTTTACCAAAATCAATTAAAAAAGGATACGGTAGCTTTTAAGAAAAATAAAAA
>CAYQDP010000450.1:0-2767 GCA_964416235.1 uncultured Flavobacteriaceae bacterium
CTTTCTCTTTATGATTTTGATTGTTGATTGAAAATAAATCGCGGTCTAATCGTTCAAACTTTACAGGTGGGATTGTAATACCGGAAATATCTGCCTCCAAGCGATTGTTTTTACAACTTAATAAAAGTGTAATAACTGCAATTGGTATTAATAACTTAATAAGGTACTTCATTAAAAAGGTTTATCTTTGTAAAGATAATTTTTAAATATAAAGAAAATGAAAAAGATTTTTTCACTTGCTGTAGCTACTTTGTTAATTACAAATGTAATTTTGGCAGACGACGATGCGGATAAAAAATTCCGTTTTGGATTAAAAGTTACCCCAACTCCAACCTGGTTAAGAAGCCAGGATAAAAAGGTGGTTGAAAGTACCGGTATTAAATTCGGATTTGGATTTGGTTTGCAATTGGAGTTTCGTATTAACTCAACTGCTGCTTTTGTTACAGGTATTGGTGGCGATTTCTTAGGAGGAAAGCAAACATTTAAAAACGGACAGGGCTATGTTTTAACCAAGGATAACGCTTATGTTAATTCTAACGATCAAGCGATCATTTGGGAAAGAACGCCATTGGATATGAGTACAGATGCCGGAACTGAACGAAAGTTCTATGAAATTAAAAGCCGTGATGTAAAAATGACTTACATTACACTTCCGGTTTTGTTAAAATTAATGACAAAAGATATTTCCGGGTTTAAATACTTTGGTATGTTTGGAGGTAATATCGCAGTGCAATCTAAATACAGAGCTACCGACGAAATCGTTGAACTGACTTACAATCCTACAAGTAATCATTTTGAAACCGCAGGCGCAAGTACCATTACAGATATGCGTCCAAAAGGGGATTTAATTCCTTTTAATGTTGCTTTAAATGTTGGTTTAGGATTTGAATATAATCTTTCGGGTTCAACCTCAATTTTTGTAGGGGTTAACTATATCCGCGGTTTCATTAATCAGTACCAATCAAATTCCGATATTATGGTTGAGAAACTAAAGGATAATCTTAATAATTCAATTAAGCCGGCTACAGCCAAACAAAGTGGTTTTAGCGACGGCGTACAAATTAACGTTGGATTCTTGTTCTAACAATTATCATTCTTTTAAAATCCCGGAAATTCTCCGGGATTTTTTATTTTTATACCATCCATTATGAAAAATAAAGAGGTCATAAAATACATTTCGGAATGGCTTAAAGGCTACTGCGAAAAATCAGGAACCCAGGGTTTTGTGATTGGTATAAGTGGCGGTATAGATAGCGCCGTTACTTCAACACTTTGCGCTCTTACCGGTAAGAAAGTTATCGCGCTGAATATGCCAATTCGCCAGCATAAATCGGAATTCGACAGAAGTACAGAACATATTAATTGGTTGAAACAAAATTTTAAGAACGTTGAGTCGGATACAGTTGAACTTACTGCTCCTTTCGAAAGTATTGAAAAAGCACTGCCTTCGAACATCCAGGATTTTTTAACCATGGCTAATGTCCGTTCGCGCCTACGCATGATCACTTTATATTCGTTCGCTTCTCACCATAAACTTTTAGTGGCTGGCACCGGAAATAAAATCGAAGATTTCGGAATTGGTTTTTTTACCAAATATGGTGATGGTGGTGTTGATTTAAGTCCGATTGCTGACCTTACCAAAACAGAGGTGTATGAATTGGCGAAGGAATTAAATGTAATTGACAGTATTCAGAATGCAAGACCAACCGATGGTTTATTTGCGGACGGAAGAACCGATGAAGATCAAATCGGCGCAACGTATCCTGAATTGGAGTGGGCGATGGCTTATATCGAAAATATGGAGAACTATGCGCTTAACGATCGCCAAAAGGAAGTAATGAAAATATACACAACACGTAATAAAGCAAACCGACATAAAACGGATCCAATCCCGGTTTGTTTAATACCTCACGATTTAAAAAAATAATTATGTTCGGAAAATTTGGAGACATGATGGGCAAGCTTCAGGAAATGAAGCAAAAAGCCGATGAAATGAAAAGAAAGCTGGATGATACAATCATTTCAACAGAAGGTGCCGGTGGCGATATTAAAATTGAAATTACCGGAAACCGCGAAATAAAGTCCTTAAGCATTTCTTCTTCTTTGCAACATGGCGATAAAACTGAATTGGAAGAGCAGTTATTGGTAACACTCAATAAAGCGATTTCAAAAGCCAATACCATCAATGAAGAAGAAATGAAAAAGGCAGCTTCTGGATTATTACCGGGATTGTAATTAAAATTCTAAATACATCCAATAATTCGGATTACTGTGGGTGTCGCTGATTTTAAAATAAGTTTCACCCACAATTTTAAACCCTTGTTTTTCATAAAAACGTAAAGCTCGCGGATTACCCGTCCAAACATAGAGCCAAATACCTTTTTGCTGATGTTGCTTCGCAATTTCTACATTTAGATCAAACAACACTTGTCCGATTTTTTTATCGAAGTATTCCTCAAGCACGTATAACCTGTCCATTTTACACACTTTTTGCTCCGCTATATTCGGATTCGGACAATTTAAAGTAATCTTAGAATAAGCCGTAGGCTCTTGATTGTAATAAGCAATTTGAAAGATGGAATTGTCATCTGCCAGCTCTGATTCTAATTGAGGAATATTAAATTTTGACTGTACATAATTGCGTATGTCTGTTTCGGATGCACTCTTTCCATGCGATTCAATAAAGCTTCGCGCGCCAATATCGGTAATTAGAGCCGCATCATTTATGTGTCCCGTTTTAAATTCCAACATGTATTAAATATCATAA
>CAYQDP010000451.1:0-2742 GCA_964416235.1 uncultured Flavobacteriaceae bacterium
CCCGAATTACCCGGTGTACCAATAATATTATTTGTTGAACTTGAACCAGACCAACCAGCGGGTAATGTCCAAACATATGATGTAGCATTCGGAACTGCAACAATGCTGTAAGATGTTGCGCCCACACCAGCACACATGTTATTCAATCCACTTATAACGCCAGGTTGTGATGGAGTAGCGCAATATAAATTAGAGTTCCATAGGCCTCTCCCAAAAGTTGCTGCCCAAAGTTTATTATTGTTGTAAGAAATTTCAAGTTCATTTACAACTACATTTGGTAATCCAGTATTATAAGGTATCCAATCGGCCATTGATGCGTCACGGAAATAAACCCCAACATCAGTACCAATGTATAAACCATCAGCAGTACTGTTTTGGTAAACAATGCAGTTCACTGGAATATTTGGCAATGAACCTGAAAAATTTGTCCAAGATACCCCACCGTTCGAGGAAAACCAAACTTTGTCGCCTGCAACATAACCAGAGTTCGTTTCCCATATTCTATTCGGATTAGTAGGATCAACGGCTATATAAGTTATACGCGGACCAGAAGTACCCATTAAAGTCCAAGTACCACCTCCGTTTATTGTTTTGAAAAACTGTGAGGCAGTTGCAACATAAATTACAGAAGGATTTGATGGGGCATAAGCCATAGAAATTATGTTACCAATAGCTCCCGGCAATGTACCGAGTTGAGACCAAGTAGAGCCACCATTTGTAGTTTGATAAACCTGTGCTTTTCCTACTAATAAAATGCTATTATTAGTTGGATGCATAACATAAGGAGTTACCCAAGCACCATCAGAGTTTACGCCCGTACCGCCTGACTGTACGATTTGCGCCCAAGTTCCGCCGTTATTTATGGTTTTATAAATTTCTCCTTTGTAAGAGGCCACGTATTGAATATTAGAATTTGTATAATCAATGATGCTTTCCATACCATCACCTGTTGCATAGTGTTCGCTCCAGATTGCACCTGAAAACATTTTCGTGCTATTGTCTTGTAAACCGCAGACCACTTTATCAACTACAGTGGCGGAAGTACCAATTTTGTAAATTTGACTTATACCCATTCCGTTTGTTGCGTTAAACCATGATGCACCGCCATTATTTGTGCCATATAAACCACCATCATTACATTCATATACAAACGAAGTATTTAAAGGGTGATGTGTAATAAAGTGTTTGTCAGCATGAACATTTGGAACAACCGTGTTTGTGGTCCAATAATTATTAATACTAAACGTCGAACCACCATCAGTTGACCGCCAAGTATTCACGCCACCCAACCAAATTTCATTAGCGTTAGTTGGGTTTAAAGCATATGCTAAATCATAAAAGCCCTGACCACCACAACCGCTAGCGTTAATAGTCCCCTTCAATAAATTATTTGAACAGTTAGAGAAAAAATATTGGCTAAATGATGCTCCGCTATTGCTTGAAAACCATAAGCCACCGAAACCATTTGCATTAGTTCCGGTTGCAACTGAGCATAAAGCATCAACCAGCGATGGAGAATTTGCGGAAACGGCAACATTTATTCGGTTGTAATTTGTGAAGCTTGTAACTTGAGCCCATGTTACCCCGTTGTTTGTAGATGTAAATATTTGAGCATTACCAGATGAACTAAAAGTTGTTGCATAAACGTAGTTTGGATCTGTGGGTTTAAATTCCAAATCCATAAACCAGTCAGTTGAAGAAACCAAACTCCAAGAAACACCACCATTAGCTGTACGGTAAATACCAACGCTTGTGGCTGCAAGTAACACCTGTGGATTGGATGGACTGATAATTAGTCTTCTTATAAGAATGTTTTGAGAAACACTAGCCGTAAGCACAGCTGTCCATGTTGTCCCGCCATTGGTTGATTTCAAAACGCCGATGCTTTTTGTATCACCCTCACCATTGGCAAGTGAAAGTGCGCCCTCACCGTCACCAGTTGCTAAATACATAATATTAGGGTTTGTGGGATCGATTGCAATATCACTCACGCCAAGAACAGGAAGATTATCAGTATTGGTAGACCAAGTGCTACCCCCATCTGTTGTTTTCCATAAACCACCTGCTGGTGTTCCAACCCAAAAAGTGTTAGCTAGAGTAGGGTGAAACGCAATACAATTAATGCGACCGATACCAAAATAACCACCTGCACTCGTTGAAGGGCCTTTAAAAGTCCAATTCGCCGTAGTGGCTGAAACAACACTAGAAAGTTTTTGAGCGTTCTGATATTTATTATACTTCTCCATTTCCTCCCATAAGATGTTTGATTTTGGAAATACGCCATCTTTACCTATTCTTTGCTCCCAATACCACTCCCAACGTTTAAATTGTTTATAACCGCTTCCTTTTTCTATAACCTTACCGTCCCAATAATCATAAAATGCTTTTTGCACCTCTTGAAATGTTGGATTCTTGGATTTTACCCTGTTCGTCCATTCTTGTGCATTAACGCTAACAGCTATTATTGTAAATAGAAAAGCGAAAAGTGTTTTTACTTTCATCTGTTTAATTTTAAGGTTGGTTAGTATTTTTAATTAGCTTAAATTTTTTTATCACAATGTAATTCGGCTGTTGATTGATAAAATATCTTAATAAACCCTCGCCCTTATATTTTATTGGCGCTTTCATTGTTTTGTTTTTAACGGAATTTATTTCTGTACAACGAACAATAACTATATCGTTTTTTGAAATATTTTTAGGTCCACTTGAAATAGCCGGACCGTCGTTCGCTAAAAAGGTGGA
>CAYQDP010000452.1:0-2724 GCA_964416235.1 uncultured Flavobacteriaceae bacterium
AATTCGTCATAAACGATGCTATCTACATCATAAACAACAAAATTACCTATGGTTGTTGGATAGTAATCATAACCAGAAACTACCCAAGTTTCAGGATTTGTTTTCTTTTTACAAGCGCTGAAAATTACAGCGATTGTCAATATGAATACCAGTTTTTTCACTAGCTTAAAGATACCAAATAATTTGTTGAAATAAAAGACCTATTTTATTGCCTTATTCTTATTAAATTCGCCTCAAATTCAACGAATATGTCAGATTTTTCAAACTATAAATTCGGTACCAAGGCAATACATGCCGGAGCCGATCCTGATCCAAGTACAGGCGCTATTATGACGCCTATTTTCCAAACCAGCACCTATGTACAAGAATCTCCGGGAAAAAACAAGGGATTTGGTTATGCACGTGGTAAAAATCCAACTCGCGAAGCTTTGCAAAAAAACATTGCTGCTCTTGAAAACGGAAAACACTGTGTTACTTTTTCGAGTGGTATGGGCGCTACGGACGCTGTTATGAAATTATTGCGCCCCGGTGATGAAGTGATTACAGGTGATGATTTATATGGTGGTTCTTATCGCTTATTTACTAAGATATTTGAACCTTATGGCATCAAATTTCATTTCATTAATCTGACGGATGCGAATAACATCAAGAAGTATATTAATGCCAACACCAAAATGATTTGGGCCGAAACTCCAACTAATCCTACCATGCAAATCATTGACATTGCAGCTTGCTCTAAGATTGCAAAGGAGAATAATTTAACCATGGTTGTAGATAATACTTTCGCCTCTCCTTATTTACAAAATCCTTTGGCCTTAGGCGCGGATATTGTAATGCATTCAGTAACAAAATATTTAGGCGGACATAGCGACGTTGTGATGGGAGCTTTAGTAACGAATAGTGATAAATTACACGAGCAATTGTATTTTATTTTGAACAGTTGCGGTGCTAATCCAGGTCCTATGGATTGCTTTTTAGTGATGCGTGGTATCAAAACCTTACACTTACGCATGGAGAGACATTGCTATAACGGAAGAAAAATTGCTGAATACTTAAAGAATCATCCAAAAATAGAGAAGGTATATTGGCCGGGTTTCCCTGAGCATCCTAATCATGAAATTGCAAAAAAACAAATGCGTGATTTCGGCGGAATGATTTCAATTGTATTAAAAGATAAGAGTATTGAAAATACCTTCAAGTTAGCTTCTTCATTTAAAGTATTCTCATTGGCTGAATCATTAGGTGGTGTTGAATCTCTAATTAATCATCCGGCTACTATGACACATGCTTCCATTCCTAAAGAGGAGCGTGAGAAAGCCGGTGTGGTAGATAACTTATTACGTTTAAGTGTGGGTGTTGAAGATGTGGAAGATTTATTAGCTGATTTGAAACAGGTATTAGGCTAAATGCTTAGGATCACACTTATAATTTTATTTATTTCGTCACTTACTTTAAAGTCACAAAATCAAATTGACACGTTGGTGTTAAACCCCAATGAAATTCTGTCGATTCAAATAAAAAAGGTGAATCCAAAAAACGCGCATTTACAAAGGGAATTGAAATTAAAAGAGAATCAGCATTTAGAGTTTACGCAACGTTGGAATAATTCTCATAGAGATTCTTCTGAAAAACTGAAGCCACAATACTTTGTTTTCGTTAGTTTAAAGAGTAAAAAAATAAAATATTTTGCCATTGCAGATAACCAAATAGATAATGGCAATGGTGAAGTAAGAACTTCAAGCGGAAACAAAGAATATTTTGATAACCTTTGGAAATCGTTATGTGAATAAATAAAATTGAATCAAATGAAGAATATATTTAGTCTTATTTTCTTTCTTTTCACTTTGTGTAGTTTTTCGCAAGAAAAATTAAATCAGTATGATTTTAATAAACGTCGTACCGGTAAATGGTTAATTTATTTGGATAAGGATTGGAAGCGAACAGATGACAGTTCGAATGCCCAGTATTGTCGCTATACCTGGTATCACGATGGGATGAATATTTATCCGATGGGACCTTGCGGAAAAGAAGGTTACAAATTAGAAACACCTACTAATTCCGGTAGTTCAAAATTATTGAATGGTGAATACAAATGGCTCGATGAAAAAGGAAAATTATCCTCGGTTCACGTTTTCAAAAATGGCTTTTATGTTTCTTGTAAAGAATATTATCCCGGAGGTAAAGATGTGGAACAATATTTTGATTTCACTGAAAAGTGTCAAGGTTCAAAACATGGCTGGAAAGTGACGATTTATAAAAAGAATGGCGATGTAAAGATGATATCCCCTACATGTCCGGATGCAAGTGGTAAATGGCCATTAACCCGCGACTAATTACTTAACCCAACGTACCATACACTTACTAAGAAGTTTCGCTTTACTTCCCTGATACAATTTACTAAGCGAAGATTTATAGTAATGGAAATAAGCTTTCGGACCTACGTTTGTAATACCGCAAGCATCGTACCATTGTTTTCCGATAACAGCATTGAGCGCTTCATCAGAAATAAAATGTAAAGTTTTATTTTGCTCTAAAATAGTATGGAACCATTTCTCAATAATGAGTAAATCATTCATGGAAGTTATAATCTGTGAGCTGCCTAAATGACAATGCATTCTGAATTCTTCTTCCGTAAATTTTAAGCCCACCTTTTCTAACAAGGTTCTTCTTACCAAATTACCATTGCCGATTTGCTCACCTCTGTATTGTTTACTGACCTGCGAA
>CAYQDP010000453.1:0-2718 GCA_964416235.1 uncultured Flavobacteriaceae bacterium
AAGCACCAATGGCAAACGGCAAAAAGTGCTCAGCCTTATTGGTGAAACTTTTTTCGCTAATAATGGTTTTTTCCATCTTATCGATTTCCTTATAAATATTAGAAAGACTTTCTTTATCCGTAGCACGGAAATATTTTCCGCCTGTCATTTGTGAAATCTTGTTCATCACCGCTTCATCAATTTCAACATCTACATAATCATATTCTAATTGTCCGTTCGGATACATCGCCACTGGCTGTAAAGCTTTTCCTTTGCTGCCAACACCAATTGTATAAACACGCAAGCCATAAGTTTGCGCAATTTCACCTGCAGTTAAAGGCGTAATTTCACCAACGTTACTTACACCGTCGGAAATCAAGATTATGACTTTACTTTTCGCTTTACTGTCTTTTAAGCGGGATACCGCGCTCGCCAAACCTAAACCAATAGCGGTTCCCTGATCCAGCATCCCCGCTTTAATTTCAGGGAACATATTCTTTAATACCTTGTGATCTACAGTAAGCGGACATTGTGTAAACGCTTCACCGCTGAAAATAACCATGCCGATTTTATCATTCGGACGGGCATCAATAAAATCTAAAATAACTTCCTTTGCTACTTCCAAACGGTTAGGTTTAAAATCCTTTGCAAGCATTGATAAGGAAATATCCATTGATATAACTATATCGATACCTTCTGTTTTAACGTCCTTCCAGCTACTACGCGATTGCGGACGAGCCAAAGCGAGAATTAAAAGAGAAATACCAATTAAGCGTAACGCAAAAGTAGAATGACGAAGTTTAGCCTTTAATGAAGAACCGATGTTTTTAAAATTGTCGAAAGAAGAAAAATTTAACTCCCCCTCATAGTTCTTTAAACGGATGAGATACCAAACCAACATTGCCGGAAGTAACAGAAACAACCAGAACCATTGCTTTTCGGCAAACTGTATGTCTTCCAAAAACGAAATCATGACGGTTGCTGTGTATTATCGTTCGTTTCTACTTTCACTTCTTCTGCTTGATATTCTTCCTCACGTTTTGTACCATTTACGAAATCAATGGCATTTTGCAACGCTAGATTATGTTCCTGTTCAATTGGAATTTGTTTAGCGAATTTCACAAGATCCGCGAGTACTAACAACTGTTGTAATTTTTCTTTGCTTAATGAATCTACCACTTGCGATTTAAAAGCACGCATAATTTCATCGGTAGTTAACTCGAGGGCTTGCACACCAAATCGTCCTTCAATATATAAACGAATTGAATCTGTAATCGCTGAATAATATTCTTTTGTTTTTCCGTCTTTCCAAATTTGCTCCGCTTTAATTTTCTCCAGCTGTTCCAAGGCAAGAATGTGTGGCGGAATATCCGGTTTGCGTTCTACAATAGCCTCCGGCTTTTTGCGGGTTAATCGCATAATAATAAAAATGATAAGCGCCAAAATCAAAATGGCACCGCCGATTGTATACACCGTTGGCAAATACCATTTCCAATCAAAAGGTTCTTCAAAAGGAGGTTTAATATCCTTAAGAGTGGCGTCTGTAGTATCAGTTGGAACTGTGTTTACTTCTAAAAACAAAGCCTCTGTTAAATAGGGGTTTGCTGTATCATCATTCACAACAAATTTAAAAGGAGGAATTGCGAAATAACCCGAATCATACGCTGAAACTATAAACTGCTGATGATATTGAATAACACCCGGATTATTTTTATCGGGAATGGTAGAATCGATGGCAGTTTTAGAAATAATTTCAACTTTACCTGAGATAGTATCTTCGAATGAGGGCCAATCGATTTTAATATTCTTCTGCGCATTTACATCATAAGTAACATACAAATCCAATTTAGTTTCTTCACCGATTCGGATTTTGCTTGAATCTATTACTGCATTTACACGAATGCTTTGGGAAAAACCAATGCAACACAAGAGTGCAAAGAACGCCGTAAGGAAAATATGTGCTATTTTAATTCTCATCCAAAAAATCTTTATCGTCTCTTAAATAAGTTCATTAATGGTTTAATATAACCTTCATGGGTATAGATGTCACAATAGTCTACACCACTGCGATTAAAATTTTCCTTCACGGCATCTTCACGTTTCAAAAGATTTAATTTAAACTGCTTTTGAAAAGAAGAACTACTTGTATCGGCCCACATTATTTTTCCGGTTTCATTATCTTTCAGCTTTATTAAGCCTACTTTTGGAATTTCCATTTCAGCTTTATCATTCACTTTTAAAGCAATTACATCATGTTTTTTGTTGGCGATTTTAAGTGCGTCAGAATAATTGGCCGTTGAATAAAAATCTGAAATCAAAAACACGGTGCTGCGTTTCTTAATCACATTCGTTAAATATTTCAGAGCCAATTCAACATTTGTTCCCTTGCTTTCTGCTTTAAAATCAATAAGCTCGCGAATAATGCGAAGCACATGCGATTTTCCCTTTTTAGGCGGAATAAACTTCTCGATTTTATCGGAAAAGAAAATAACTCCTATTTTATCATTGTTGGTGGAAGCCGAAAATGCAACCACTGCACACAACTCGGTAATCAAATCCTTTTTGTATTGCTTTTGTGTTCCAAAAAATCCGCTGGCACTTACATCAACCAATAATACAACGCTAAGCTCACGCTCTTCTTCAAACACCTTCACATAAGGCGTGTTGAAACGAGCCGTCACATTCCAGTCGATGGTGCGAACATCATCACCGGGAGTATATTCCCGAACTTCAGAAAAC
>CAYQDP010000454.1:0-2710 GCA_964416235.1 uncultured Flavobacteriaceae bacterium
CGTTTCTTGTAAACGGTATAATCCAGGTGATACATTATCAACTGTCATGGTTTGAACACCGCTAAAGCGGGTATTAGCTGTTGCCGGAACATCAGCGGTATGGATTAAATTTTCTTCTGCAAGAATTTTTCCGGTTTGCGCATCTACGTAAACGTTTGCTCTGTAAAGCGGTAACTCTGCATAAATATCAAATTTATAAGCATAATGCAACTCCTCTTTAGAATTTACAAAAAGAACCAATTCAGACTTGGGATAAAAACTGAACGAAGGGTTATTAAATGATTTTTGCATTTGTGTGGTTTGAGCACTGCTTTCCCACATGTATTTTTCTGCATTCACTTTTTGTAAAGCTTTTTCAAGTGCAGTTTCTTTACTTAGTATAACAGAATTAATTGGCTTGCTATAAGAACTTAAATGTCCGTTTAATGAAACTAACTTACCATCTTTGGAATGAGTAACAATTTGCTCATTGCAGACAGGAATGTTATTAAAAGCAATTCCAAACCTTTGATGGGTATAGCCAAGTTCATCGGTTTCAGTTTTAAGCTTTGTAACCTTAAAAACTTCATTTAGAAATGTTGAATTAATAAAACCTTCAGCATTCGTTTCAAACACCGATACACTTGGTTTAATTCTTATATATTCAGTTTTTCCATTTGTATTAGCAAATACTTCTTCAGCAATGGAATTTAAAGCATTTTTGTTTTGAGAGAAAGCAATACTGCTTAATCCAAGGCTTATGCTAAGAGCCTTTATTTTTAAATTTTTCATGTATAAATATTACGGGAACAAAACACAAAAGGTTTGGGTTATCCAAACCTTTTGTGAAAGAATTATTGTTTAATAATGGTTGTTTTGTATAAACGGATTTGCTGCGTTGTTACTTCCACAAAATAAGTGCCTTTAGCTAACTTGTCTAAAGCTATAGTTTCTTTTTGTGAAGATGTAATTTGACTAATTACAATTTTACCTGTTGCATCATATATATTAATGGTTAAAGCTTCACCTGAATTGTTTCCACTTAACACAAAATATTCGCTTGCAGGGTTAGGGTAGATTTGCATTTTTTCAGATGTACCACTTAATAATTCAATACCTGTACAAACGTTAACAACAATGCTTGTTGAAGTTGAATTACTACAACCGGTTGCTGAATTAGTGAATGAATATGTTGCAGTATAAGTGCCTGCAGTAGCTTGGGTATTAAATGTATTTCCTGTAACACCCGTGCCGCTGTATAAACCTCCTGCAGGAGATCCTGTTAAAGTAACCGGAATTCCACCTGTAGAACTAGTACAAGCTGTATTTGATGTGGCAGCTAAACTGACTGTTGGCAGTGCATTTACAATTACACTCGATAATGCAGAACCTGTACAAGATCCGCTCAAACCTGTAACCGTATATGTTGTATTTGAAGTTGGATTTACCGAAATACTTTGAGTAGATGGTCCAGAACTCCATGAATATGCCGAGGCTCCATTTGCTGTTAACACTGCAGTTTGTCCGGCACAAATAGTGGCTGAATTCACCGTTACTGTTGGAGTTGGATTCACCACAACAGATGTTGTTAATGAATTAGTACACGAAGAACTTGTGCCATATACGGTATAGTTTGTAGTAGATGCAGGGGTGACATTTATTGCAGATGTTGTTTGTCCTGAACTCCATGAATAAGTAGTAGCTCCGTTTGCTGTTAAGTTTGCTGATTGACCGCTACAAATGGTAGGGGTGTTAACCGTTAGTGAAGGGCCAGCACTGATTGTCGCTGTTACAGCAACAGGAGCGCTTGTGCATGGAGCTTTTTGTAATTCCCAATTGTAATAGAAATAGAAATAACCCGGTGTACCAGCACTTGAATTGGTAATACTTACTAATCCTCCAATGTTATATGGATAAACAGCTCCAGCACTATTGCGATATAAGTTAACGGCTGAAGTTGAACTTAAACCTAAGCGATAACCTGTTCCTGGTGTTAAAGCAAAATTGATGTTTACCGTATTGGCACCAATGGCCAAATTGACAACCGTACTTGTAATAACAGCATTAGCTGAATTTCTTAATTCGATTGTTCTGTTACCTGCGGTGCTTGCATACATTACTGCGGTTCTTAAAGTACATGGTTGAAGTACATCAAAAATTTCGTAAGCAGTATTGGTATTAAAGTTAGCACCTGCACCAATGTTTGTACTTGTTGGTGCGCCAAACACTGGTGTATTAGTAGATGTATTCACTACATAATAACTTGTTGTGGTACTTAAAGATGGCGTAGAGTAGTTGGTTCCAATAAACACCGGCGTTCCTGTTCCTGTTGGTGAAGTATACCAATATAATTGTGAAGAACCTGTGGCAGATAAATTAACTGTTCCTGTTCCGCAACGTGATGCCCCCGTCGTTACAGGATTAGCAGGTGTGCTGATGGTGATATAAGCTGTTTTAATAATCGAATCAACAGCCGCTAAACATCCCACTGCTTTTAGTTTTACTGTGTATGTTCCGTTAGCAGTATAAGTGTGTGCCGGATTAGTAGACGTAGAAATTGCTGATCCATCTCCAAAATTCCATTGGTAAGTTAATCCGTTTGCGGTTGTATTGTTAAAGTTAATGGTTGCAGGTACAGTACAAAATGAAGTGCTGTTGGCTACAAAGTTTGGTGCAATTGAGTTTGAATAAGCCGGACCAACACCCACTGCATACCAAGCGTTAGTTACCT
>CAYQDP010000455.1:0-2708 GCA_964416235.1 uncultured Flavobacteriaceae bacterium
AATCCATAATGATTGACAATGGATCGATATTCACCGGGCATTCCTGAACACAAGCATTGCAGGTGTTGCATGCCCAAATTTCTTCTGATGTAATATAATCTCCCAGCAATGATTTTCCATCATCTACAAATGTTCCGCCATTCTTATCGATGTTTTTCCCAACTTCCACTAATCGGTCGCGGGTATCCATCATAATTTTACGTGGAGACAATTTTTTACCGGTGATATTCTGCGGACAAGAGCTAGTACATCGTCCGCATTCGGTACAGGTGTACGCATCGAGTAATTGTTTCCATGTTAAATCGGTAACATCTTTAGCACCGAATTTTACCGGAGCATTAGGATCTAATTGTGGTTGATAAGCAGGATCGAAGTTTGGCTTAACTACATCTGTTACTTCAAATAAATTTTTGAAACGTCCCTTCGCTTTTAAGTTAGAGAAAAATGTATTCGGGAAAGCCAATATAATATGGAAATGCTTAGAATACGGCAACCAGTTTAAGAAGGCAAAAATTCCGATAATGTGAAACCACCAACAAAAACGTTCAATGAAAATTAAGGTTCCATCCGATAAACCTGCAACAGCCGGAACTAAAATCTGACTTACCGGGAATGAGCCGGCCTGGTGATAATGATCGTGTCCGCGGAATTGCAATACCTGATCTGCGGCGTTCATTAAAAACAACGCACTCATTAATAATGTTTCAGCTATCAAAATAGCATTGGCATCAAAACTTGGAAAACCTTTTAATTCATTATTCAAGAAACGTTTCACCTTCACCACATTTCTTCTGAACCAAAAAACAACGACACCGATAAAAACGCCAAGCGCTAAAATTTCGAAGAATCCGATTAAGAAATTATAAAAACTTCCCATGAAAGAGAAAGCGCGGTGTTGATGAAAAATTCCATCTACAAACATTTCCAGCACTTCCACATTAATTAAAACGAAGCCAACATAAACCAAAATATGCATGGTAGCAGAAACGGGACGAGTTACCATCTTACTTTGACCAAGGGCAACCATAGTCATAGTTTTTAAACGCTCAGCGCGATTATCGCTTAAGTCGATGTTTTTCCCCAATAAAATATTGCGGCGAACTTTGCGAGCATTGTAAATAAAAAAAGCTGTTGCGGCAACAAACAGAATAATAAAGGCAATAGAACTTATCATACTACTAGTCTTTTGGTTTGTTTTTTTCCTTCCTTCCGAATACTGAGAAGTGGATATAACGTTCCGGATTAATACGTAAATCTTTCATTAACTTATCTAAATCTTCACTGGCTTTATTTAAGTTATTATACAAAGAATCGTTTTTAGCCAATTTACCCAAAGTACCTTGTCCGGCATTGATTTGTGCAACCAAAATATTTAACTCCTTTAAAGTTTTATCGGCATTATCAATTGCATCCTTCAATTGAGCTTTTGCTAAACTATCGGAGAGATTATTAAAATTGGTAAGAATATTATCAATCTTACCTGTATTCTGTTCTAACATTGCGGCTACGGAATTTAATTTCGAAAGAATAGATGAAATTTTTGATTTTTCAGTAGCTACTAAATCATCTAATTTGTAACAAGTTTGTTCTAAACTGGTGATTGCTTTCTTAATACTTTCGAAGGACTTACTTAAGTTATCGCGGGTATTTGCGTTTAATACCGTTTCAACGATTACCATTACTGAATCAATAGAAGACAATAAACCTTCCGCCTTCTTTTGCAAAGGTGTTAACCTTTTATCAACGGCTGTTTTTAAATCTTCTTCTGATGCCGCCAACAATGTATCACCTGATTGTACAAATTCCGTTTCATTACTGTAAATAATTTCTACAGCTTTTGATCCCAATAAATCAGAGCTCACCGCTTTGGCAATGGAATGCTTTGGAATCTTTACATCTTCGGTAATTAAAAATTTAACCAACACCTGATATTCTCCACCCTTCTTAATCAATGTAATTTGGTTAACCTGTCCGATTTTATAACCTTTCACCATTAAAGGATTGGCCTCAATTAAACCGTCGATTTGAGGATAAACGGCATAAAGTACATTTTTGCGTGAAAGAATATCGTAACCCTTTAAGAAATTTAAACCCCATATAAATGCGGCAATTGCGCAAATAACTACGGCACCTATTTTAAATTCTTTACTAATCTTCACAAATACAAATAATTAAATAGAAAATTAAAGCTTAAAGATAGCTATTTTTGCCCTATGCAAAAAATAAAAAACAAAGATTTAGGACGCAAAAGCATTGAGGAATTTAAACAGGCTGAGAAAACACCAATTATACTGGTACTGGATAACATACGCAGTCTCAATAATGTAGGTTCCGCCTTTAGAACTGCCGACGCTTTTTTAATTGAAGCTATCTATTTATGTGGTGTAACAGGAACTCCTCCTAACAAGGAAATTGAAAAAACAGCTTTAGGAGCTACGGAGACCGTTAGTTGGAAACATTATGATAATACAGTGGATTGCGTAAAAGAATTACAAAAAAACGATTATAAAGTTTACGCGATTGAACAAGTTGAAAGCAGCACTTACCTCCAAAATTTTAAACACAATAAAGGTGAAAAAATTGCTCTTGTTTTTGGGAATGAAGTTTACGGTGTAGAACAAGATGTTGTAAATATCTGTAACGGAAGTATAGAAATTCCGCAATTAGGCACCAAACACTCCTTAAATATTTCGGTGAGTTTAGGAATT
>CAYQDP010000456.1:0-2706 GCA_964416235.1 uncultured Flavobacteriaceae bacterium
TATAAAGAGTCGGCTCAGGAGAAGGAAAATAATCTGGAGGGATGGCTTAAGCGTATCCGTGAGTTATTAGAAAATCCTGATGCCAATGCGTTGGAGTTTATGGATGACTTTAAACTCAATCTTTTCTCGGATGAAATATTTGTGTTTACACCAAAAGGTGATATGAAAACATTACCGAGTGGTGCAACAGCTCTCGATTTCGCTTTCGATATTCATACTAAAATTGGAGAGCAGTGTATTGGCGCTAAGGTAAATCATAAGTTGGTACCGTTGAGTTATGAGATTAAAAGTGGCGATCAGATTGAAATTTTAACTTCCGGAAAGCAAACGCCTAAAGAAGATTGGATTGGATATGTTATCACGGCTCGGGCGAAATCAAAAATAAAGAATGCTTTAAAGGAGCAACGCAAGAAAATTGCAGAAGGTGGTCGCGAAATACTGGAGAAGAAGTTTTATAAAAATAAAATTGATTTCACTTTGCAAAACGTAAATGATTTCGCCAATTATTTACGCTTACCTAACTCTCAGGAATTATTTTATCGCGTTGCCTTAGGTAACGTGGATAATAATGAGATTAAGGACTATTTAAAGTTTAAAGAAAAACCGGAGAAAGGCGCACATCGAAAAGGTTCGGGACAAAAAATTGAGCAGTTGGTGACGAGTGCTCGCGGAAGCAGCGATATGTTGGTGATTGGCGACGATATGCAAAAGCTGGATTATAAATTATCGGCTTGTTGCAATCCAATTCCAGGTGATGATGTGTTTGGTTTTATTACTGTAGGTGAAGGTATCAAAATTCATCGTGTGAATTGTCCCAATGCAGTTAAAATGCTTTCCAATTATTCATATCGTGTAGTAAAAGCGAAGTGGATGAATGAGCATTTGATTTCATTCTTAGCCGGTATTAAAATCATCGGAACCGATGAACTCGGTATTGTAAATAATATCACAAAGGTTATTTCGAACGAAAATAATATCAATATGCGTTCCATCAGTTTTGATACCGATGATGGAATTTTTGAAGGAACCATTATGGTATACGTGCATGATACAAAACACTTAAATCACTTAATGGAAAACCTTAAAAAGGTGAAGGGTGTAACCAACGTGCTGCGTATTGATGAAAAGCAAGAGAAATAAATCAAACAAATAAGCAATTTCTTTGTTATTTTCGCATTGATTCTAATGACTGACAAAGAAATAACAAAATCCAAATTCAAAGCTCTTAAGGTTTGTGTACTTATTCCTACGTACAATAACGCTAAGACTTTGGAATCTGTTATTTCAACAACACTGGAATATTGTGATGATGTTATTGTTGTGAATGACGGTGCTACCGATTCAACGCCGGATATCATTTCAAAATTCAATAACATAACCGTATTTAAGCACGAAGTAAACAAAGGCAAAGGAATGGCTTTGCGTAACGGATTTAAAAAAGCATTAGAGTTAGGATTTGATTATGTAATTACAATCGACAGTGACGGGCAGCATTATCCGGAAGATTTCATCACTTTCTTAAATAAGGTGGAGGAAGTTCCAAACAGTTTGATTATTGGTGCCCGCAATATGGCGGTGGATAATGTGCCGGGCAAAAGTACCTTTGGTAACAAGTTTAGTAATTTTTGGTTTTGGGTAGAAACCGGAATCAAATTACCGGATACACAAAGCGGATATCGTTTGTATCCTGTAAAGCGCATGCGTAACATTTGGTTATTTACTACCAAGTTTGAATTGGAGATTGAGGTTATTGTGAAAGCGGCCTGGAGAGGAATTCCAGTGATTTCTGTGCCTGTAAAAGTGTATTATGCACCGCAAGGAGAACGTGTCACACATTTCCGTCCCGGTAAGGATTTCACCCGCATCAGTTTTTTGAATACGTATCTGTGCATTTTAGCCGCGTTATTTTGGAGGCCTGTCATGCTTCTTAGGAAATTTACGCTGAGCAATCTGAAAAAAGTATGGCGTGAAGAAATTGTGGCGCGTCATGAAAGCCCGATGAAGAAAGCGAGTTCAGTAGCACTCGGATTGTTTTTTGGAATTGTTCCTATTTGGGGATTTCAATTTGCAACGGCACTTCTGCTCGCACATTTTTTGAAACTTAACAAAGTGGTTGTTGGATTAGTGGCGCAGATAAGTGTTCCGCCCATGATACCATTTATATTATATGCCAGCGTAAAAACCGGCGAATTAGTTCTTTCTGAAAAAGTAAATCTTGATTTAAATAAAATCCTCACCGTTGATGCACTTAAGAATGTTTACGTTTATACTGTGGGTGCAACAGTGTTGTCCGTTGTAGTAGCAGTAGCCGGATTTTTGATTACCCTTATCTCTTTAAAGGCTTTCAGATACAAGCCAAATCAAGATTAATGCATAGCTATTTTATAATTTACAAACCTTATAAAATGGTATCACAATTTGTGAGTCCGCATAAATTACGATTGTTATGCGATTTAGAATACGATTTTCCTGAGGGAACCAATGCTGTGGGACGATTAGATAACGACAGCGAAGGGCTATTGATTTTAACGAATGATAAAAGTTTGGTAGGAAGGTTGATGCATCCCGACAGGAAAGTAGCAAAACGATATGTTGTACAAGTTGAAAAAGTAGTGACACCCGAAAAATTGCAAATCCTCAGGACAGGCGTAGATATTTTAGTGAAGGGAAAAGGAGAGTATCATACAAAAGAATGTGAAGTAAATA
>CAYQDP010000457.1:0-2692 GCA_964416235.1 uncultured Flavobacteriaceae bacterium
TCGGAGCGCGGTATTTCCAATAACACCATCATGAATTTAAAATTTACGGAGAATGATAATTTAGTTTTAGCAACTGATGGCGGTGGTATAAATTATCTTGATTTCAAAAATCAAAAATGTTTGATTTATAATACTGAATC
The DNA here is from genome assembly GCA_964416235.1 of uncultured Flavobacteriaceae bacterium. GTDB lineage: Bacteria > Bacteroidota > Bacteroidia > B-17B0 > Aurantibacillaceae > JAHEYG01. The sequence goes on from CAYQDP010000457.1 coordinate 141, forward strand.
CGGATTTCCGGTTGATGTAGCTTATGGATTGCACCTTGTTAACGATAATAAATGGTTAGTGGGCAGCTCCGGTAAGGGTTTATTTGTAGTAGAGCGAGATAAAAATAAAATTACCCAGTTTGGTATTAAGCAAGGTTTTAGTAATGGTTTTGTGTGGTCTGTTATACAATGTAGCGACGGTAAATACCTGGCGGGAACTGAAGGCAGCGGTCTTGTATTTGTAAATGGACAACATGACTCTATTCATCAATTAAACTCATTAAATGGATTGAACTCAGATTTAATTTTAAATGTTAGTTAAATTGAAAAGGGTGTTTTTTCAATCGCCACCTCCGATAAAGGCCTCACCATTTATGATAAAAACAAGGGTACCTTAAGTGAATTTACAACCGATAACGGATTAAATAACACTACCGTTAATACTCAATGTTTAAATTCCAAAGGTCAATTGCTTATTGGTACCAATGGCGGCGGATTAAATGTGATAGATTTTAAATTAAATCATATTTATTATTACACTGACAAGTGTGGATTGCCTAATGAACAAGTCATCAGTATTTTTGAAGATACTCTTGGATGTCTCTGGCTTGGCACAGGTAAAGGATTATGTAAAATGATTCCGGAAGGGAATTATTATAAACTTGAGAAGAATTACGATAAAAAAGATGGATTACGTTACATGGATTTTAATCCTAATTCCATGTCAACATCGCATTCAGGTGAACTTTGGAGCGGAATAGGTTCTGTACTCACTAAATTGGAGCCATATATTACAATCAACAAGGATGCTTTACCAACCTACATCACCGATGTGATGGTGAATGAGCAAAATCTCGACTGGCTGGATAAAAAATCATTGGAAAAATTAAGCACAAGTTTTAATTACGATTCTACAACTTCAACAATTTATCATTTACCAATCGGATTGAAAGTTCCTTATGCTTACAATCACTTAACCTTTAAGTTTACCGGCATACAAATTGGCGCCGAGTCGGAAAAAGTAATTTATAGTTATAAGCTCACCGGCGAGGATATGGGATGGAGCTTACCGGTAACGAAGATGGAAGTAGATTATAGAAATATTTCTGCGGGCACTCATACATTCATGCTTAAATCACGAAGCGCGAATGGAGTGTGGAGACATCCTGTTGAATTTCAATTTGAGATATTGCCGCCATGGTACAATACAACATGGTCATACTTTTTATACGCCATTGTTTTTGTTGGTTCTATCTATGGTTTTTCAACTTATAGAAACCGACAATTAAAGTACCGACAAAAGCAATTGGAAATGAAGATTGATGAAGCTACTCTTGAAATTAAGCAGCAAAAATCATTGATTGAAGAAAAGCATAAAGAAATCACCGACAGTATTAATTACGCCTCCAGAATACAAAAGAGCTTTTTAGCAACTGAAGAGCATTTAAAAACTTATTTGAAGGAGTACTTTATATTTTTTAAACCAAAGGATATTGTTAGCGGTGATTTTTATTGGTCGGCCACTCTGCCAAATGGAAATTTTGTGTTTGTAACAGCCGATTCAACCGGACATGGCGTACCGGGCGCGATTATGAGTTTGTTGAACATAACCAGTTTGGAAAAGGCAATCGAAACAGAAACCTCCGCGCATAAAATTTTAAACCTGGCGAGGTCAATTATTATCGACCGATTAAAAAAAGACGGTAGTTCGGAAGGAGGAAAGGATGGCATGGATTGTAGCGTGTGTGTGTTTGACTTTAAACAAATGAAATTATCGGTTGCAGCTGCGCATAATCCGGTGTGGGTGGTAAGAAATAAACAATTAATAGAAATTAAACCGGATAAAATGCCGGTGGGTAAACATGAATTTCAAGACAGAGAGTTTACTCTACATGAAATGGAAATACAGAAAGGTGATTTGATTTATACATTATCGGATGGATTTCCGGATCAGTTTGGCGGCGCGAAGGGCAAGAAATTTATGACTAAAAATCTGCGACAATTAATAGTAAACAATTCATCTTTATCACTTGCAGAACAAAAGAAAGTACTTGAAAAAAGTTTGAGTGAATGGGCCGGACAAATGGAGCAGGTGGATGATATTACAATTGTTGGAATTAAAATCTAATCTTCCTTATCCAATTCAGGTGTGTGGTAAGTTGTAGATATGTTATCTGCTACCTTTTTTCAGTCGAAGCACGCCAGTTTAAAGTTTGCACAGTGCGATTAAAAAAGTGTCTACTCTCATTAATGTACTGTTGTCAATTTGCAAAATGTTTTGTTTTGTCTCTAATGAACCTTGACACGTTTGGGTCAAGTATAATATCCTTTTGCCGAATTTGTTTTTTCAACGTAATTCCTTCAAGTGATGTGCAACGACTTAATGCAACATAAGTTTGTCCGTGAGTGAATGCGCCACTACCTAAATCAATTACCACATTGTCAAATGTCTGTCCTTGGCTTTTGTGAATTGTAATGGCCCATGCAAGTTTAACAGGGAATTGAGTAAATGAGCCTGTTACTATTGATTCAATTTTTTTCTCCTCTTTGTTATATTGGTATTCTATAACTTC
>CAYQDP010000458.1:0-2687 GCA_964416235.1 uncultured Flavobacteriaceae bacterium
ATGGATTAATCTATCCCAATCAATTTGACGTGTGCTTCCTACATTATTCTCCCAATTGTATTTTAAAATATCGCCGTTAGCAGTATCGCCTTGTAAATAATAATAGCTTGGTAAATAACGGTAATAATCCGGACGAGGATTTGGAGCGTCGTTCCAGTTTAAACCGGTTAAACCATTTTTTCCAAATGTGTAAAACAAAGAAGTGGTTAATTTGCTTCCCGGACCCATATTGAAAATATGAGATAGCATTAACATCGGACGGTGTGTGCGTGAGATATTGGAGTTACGTACTTTTCCGTTTTGATAACCCCACAAACTATTATAATAATTCGAACCCGCTAAATCATACGCTTCCAAAGTTGCAGCACTTGCGCGACCTTGTTCAATTGGTGCTCCAAAACCAGTGAAGCTTAATGTATGTTTGTCGTTGATGCGTTTATCGATAGACATATAATACGCAAATGCACTAAAATATGTTCCCGGTGCGTAAATTTTTGGTCCGCGCTCAGCATCACCTTGTCGCATTGATCCCGATAAAGTAATAGCCCAACCATTTTGCATCATACCTGTTGAATGTGTAAACATAGCGCGATGCTGGAAAATACGATTCGCACTTGCATAACCTACACGTGTTCCTTTTTTAAATGATGATGCCTTTGAATCAATGTTTGTATATCCACCAGGACCAGAGAAACCATATCGGTTTGAAACTACACCAAAACGATTTTCCACGTAACGTGTAACATCGTTTAGCCCGCCCCAACTGCTCCATGAACTAAATCCGGTTTCAAGATTATTTACGTTTACACCATTAATCATTACGTTTTGGTTTTCGGCCATGTAACCACGCATTCTGAAACGCGCTGCACTAAACTGAAAACTTGAAAACTGAGTGAACACATCTTTACTCGACATTAATAAAGAAGATACATCCTGCTGTTCTACATCCGCATCTAAATCACCACCAGAGGTAGAGAAAACAGGAATGTTGAATGTTTGATTACTTGCACTTGTATCAGCAGCTGTTTCTGTAACAGTGCTATCTGCCTGAGAAAATGCAGCGATACTTGCGCATAACATACAAACGGTTAAGAGTCTTTTAATCATTCTATGTGTGAAATTGGTTGTTTTTAATTTTATTGGTGAAGTGGTTTCGGTAAAATAAAAGAGGACCTTTTATTTTCGTCAAGGGTGATCACTTCTCCTTGGGACGGGCAAATATAGATAAATTTAAAAATTGGCATATTACCGAATTGTAAACAAAAATTAGCTTTATTTTAACAAATATGGAATTGAATGTTAAATAAGTGTCTCACTAAAAAGAATTAGGGAATTAGATTTTAGTTTTTAGCGGCTGTCAATTTTTATTGTTTACTTTTGATGCTCGCTTTTACAGAAATTATGAATTTGAAATTAAAATTTATTCTCGCTTTAGTTGCTTTCGTTTTTTGTTCGCATGCACAAACATTAGACAAGAACAAAAATTATTACGTTGCAGCGTATGGTTTTTGGAATGTTGAGAACTTGTATGACACACTAAACGACCCCTTACGTAATGACGAAGAGTTTACACCTGAGGGCGTAAATGCATGGACAGGACCGCGCTATTGGAAAAAAATAGAACATTTGGCAAAAGTGATTTCGGAAATGGCAACTGATGCAACACCTGAGGGATTATCTTGTATTGGTTTTTGTGAAATTGAGAATAAAAATTGTTTGGAGGATTTAGCAAAAGACCCTCAACTAAAAGCACGTAACTATCAAAGCATTCTAATTGACGGCCCTTATGCTCGCGGCGTTGACCCCGGCTTTATGTATAACCCTAAACATTTTAAAGTGACAAAAGTTGTTACTTATCCTGTACCCTTAGCACAAGATACCGGTTACAAAACACGCGACGAATTAGTGGTGAGCGGTTTATTATTTGGTGAGCCTATGGCTTTTATTATTAATCACTGGCCATCCAGAAGAGGCGGTGAATTAGCAAGTCGTCCGGGAAGGATCACAGCAGCAAAGATTGCTAGACACATTGCTGATTCCATTGAAAAAGCAAATCCGGCCACAAAAATTGTTATTATGGGAGATTTAAACGATGACCCCGATAACGAAAGTGTAAAGAAACATTTGAATACGGTAGCAGATTTTAAAAAGGCTAAAGACGGGAATTATTTTAATCCCATGGAGCCGTTGCACAAACAAGGCATTGGCAGTTTAGCATGGCAGGATTCCTGGAATTTGTTTGATCAAACAATCGTTAACAAAGCATTCTTTCCTACAGATTTTAAAACTTTTCAATTTTATAAAGCTTTTGTGTTTAATAAAGCTTACTTAAAAAGCGATTTCGGAAATTTTAAAGGTTATCCATTCCGTACCTATAGCGGAGGAGCCTATACAGCCGGTTATAGCGATCACTTTCCGGTTTATATGCTGATGGTGAAAGAACGCGTGAATTAATTTCCGTTAATTTTACAATCCGGTAATGCTTTTTTAAGCTTTGCCAATTCAATTTGATTGATGTAATCAATATTTAACACACGCAAATTTTTCAAAGCGTAAAGCGGCTTAACATCCGAAATACTATTGGTTGTTAAATGTAGCTCCTGCAAATTCACCAATTTCTCAATTCCCTTTAAGCTACGTATATTATTTTGAACGGCATATAATTTAGTGAGCGATGTGATAGTTGT
>CAYQDP010000459.1:0-2683 GCA_964416235.1 uncultured Flavobacteriaceae bacterium
ATTTTATTCAGCTTTCAAATTTACTAACGATAATTCATGGGATAGCCTAAACACCATTATCAACGGCTCTTCTCCTTCCGGAAAATCAAATCATAAAGCCGCTGCATGCAATCTTACCAAAAAAGTGTTCGGATGGCATCCGTATTGGGTAGGTTCAGTTTATACGGCTTATGATTGGAATATGTTGAGTGATTTCTGTTATTTCGATTATGCCGTTTCTCCAACAACCGGACAAAACACGAATACCTCTTTTGCATGGAGCACAAGCGCAGCTGTAACTGCCGCGAAAGCCAACGGTAAAAAAATACATATTTGCGCTACACTTTTTGCTGCACATTCTACTTTTTGGGCTTCATCAGCAGCTCAAACTACTTTCATTAATAACATCGTTTCTCTATTGAATTCCAGAGGGGGAAATGGTGTAAACATCGACTTTGAAGGAATGGGAAGTGCTGACAAAACTCCTTTCAAAAACTTCATGATTAATTTGAAAAACGCACTAACAGCAGCTAATCCGAATTACGAATTATCCATGGCGCTATATGCTGTTGAATGGAGTTCTACTTTTGATATACCGGCATTAAACCCAATAGTAACGAATTTTATTATTATGGGTTATGATTATTATTATGCAGGCAGTACAACAGCAGGGCCGGAATCTCCTCTCTATAATTTTCAAACAACCTATAATTACACCGTTGCAAAATCCATTACTTACTATTTGAAGCAAGGGATTACTGCTTCTAAACTTTTACTAGGATTACCGTATTACGGCCGCGAGTGGGAAACCGTTAGTGCAACGGCACCGTCAACTACTACCGGAAATTTTACTTCATCTCGTACTTATAATTATGTAAAAAATAATCCTACAACCTATTCTGCTGCCAATAAAAAATGGGAAAGCACGTGTTATAATCCGTTTTATGTTTACTTAAGCGGAGGCATGAACCGACAATGCTGGATTGATGATGTGTACAGCATGGGACGCAAATACGACTTGGTAAATCAGCGCCGTATTGGTGGAATTGGCATTTGGGCTTTGGGTTATGATAATGGTTATAACGACTTATGGCAACTGATAGAAGATAAATTTTCGAATTGCGCCGTACAACCCTGCACAGATAGTTTATTTGACATGGGTGGACCCTACAGAAATTATTACGATAATGAAGCTTACAGTTACAGCATTGGCCCTAACGGCACCAGCAAGGTTCAATTACAATTTAAGAGCTTTGCCTTAGAACAAGGATATGACACTTTGTTCCTTTATAACGGTTCAACAACTTCTGCACCACTTATTGGTGCGTATACAGGAACAAATAGTCCGGGTACAGTAACCTCAACAGGAACTGTTATCACCATCCGCTTCAAATCAGATATTGGCGTTGTAAATTCAGGCTTTAAAATAATTTATAATTGCGTTAGTGCTACAGAATTAAATGAAACATTGGCACAAGGTGAATCGGAGCTTTTTATTTATCCTAATCCAAACTCAGGAATAATATTTATTAAAAGCAACAAAGCAATTACAAAATACGGATTAACAAATGCTTTAGGTGAGAAGGTTTACGAAACAGAAGGCACTATTACTGAATTAAACATAAGTAAGCTGAACCTTCCACATGGAATTTATTTCCTGGATATTCTTACAGAAAAGAGTCGTAAAACATTCAAGCTTATTTACCAGAATTAAAAAAGCCCCTCACGGGGCTTTTTACTTATAGTCTTCTAAACAAATCTTTGATGTAATCCATGGTGGCAATCTCTTTATAGTTGTCGCCAAATGCGTGATTCCACATGAAAGGTAAATTATAAGACACCTGTGCCATTTTAGTAATGGTTTCTTCGTCCCACTCTTTACTTAAACCTTTCGGTAAATTAATTTTATGCGTATCTATCATTTCAGTAAACTCTTTGTGTCCTTTTGGATAGATATCGCCGAGATGCTGGAAAATAACACAGTTCGCATAACAGTGACGCGTTCCATGAATTTTAGATAAGCCATAACTTAAAGCATGGCACACACCTACTTCACTGTAAGTTAAACTTAAGCCGCCCATCAATGAGGCTACCATTAATTTATCATTGTTCTCAGGAGTTTGTCCTGAATTCTTTCCCAAATAAACTTCACGGCATAATTTCAAAGCTTGCTCTCCATATGCTAAACTAAAGGCATTATTACGAATGCCGCTTTCACTTTCAATACAATGGATGTAAGTATCCATACCGGTGAAGAACCACCAGTCTGTTGGAACAGACGCGATTAATTCAGGATCTAAAATCACCTGATTAAAAACTGTCCAATCACATTTCAATCCTAATTTTTTTTCCGGACCTGTTAACACAGCAGTCATACTTACCTCAGCGCCGGTACCTGAAATAGTTGGAACACCCAAATGATAAACGCCGGGCTTCTTCACTAAATTTAACCCTTGATAAAGCGTTGAAGAACCTTCATTGGTAAGCATTAACGAAAGTGCTTTTGCGATATCCATTATGCTTCCGCCACCAATCCCGATAACTCCACTCGGTAAACCTTTCTTCGCTAAAATTTCATCACGTAGCGAATCAATCTGCTCAGTTGTTGGTTCATTTGGATCTACATCTATGAAATAAATTAAATCTTCCAGTTTATTCTGAAGATTAGTAGATAAAGGTTTTCCTTTAAAATAATTATCTACAA
>CAYQDP010000460.1:0-1311 GCA_964416235.1 uncultured Flavobacteriaceae bacterium
TTAAGAGGAGAATTATCGGAGTAATTTATTTTCCTTTATTCTTTTTCAGGAATTCCTTCACGATTTGATCATCGCTTTTTCCCAGTAAATTACGTGCAGCAGCTGCATTTGCAGCCCATTCTGTACCACCGTATAAACTGATGATTTGATTGTATAATTCAAGTGCGCGGTCTTCGTTATTTAAATATTGCGGCTCATCATACAATTGAGCCAACAAGAACATAGCAGCTCCTCTGTTTTTGAAATTTGGAAAATCTTCAATTACTTTTTCATAACTGACTTTAGCTTGCGGCATGTTGTTGATACTTTGCGCAATTTGTCCCGCTTTGAGAAGAAATACTGGCGCTAAGCTATCCGTATTACAATATTGCGCGAAATCAGCGAATGACTTTATGGCTTTGTTAGCGACAACAACATCAATTTGAGTAGCCGATAAAATAATGCTGTCGTTTTTAAGTGCATCCAAATAAAGTGTTCTGCAATCGTTGGTGAGGCTAGGGTTTTGATTGGCTTCTGTTTTAGCAACAGATTCCTGTTTTGTTTCTTGTTTATTTCCGCTGCAATTATAAAATAAAAAGAAAACAATTAATGCAACGAAAATCAGAATGATTAGTTGTTTAAAGAAATTCTTCATTTTATCGTTTTGCTTTATACACACGAATTTTATAATCAGCGCTGATTTTTCCTTTACTGATATCAGAAAGTTTGCCGGAAATTAATCGGCGTTTTAGTGGACTAATCTTATCTGTAAATAAGACACCTTCGATATGATCATATTCGTGTTGAATAACACGAGCAATAACTCCGTCGTAGGTTTCTTTGTGTTTCTTGAAATTCTCGTCGAGGTACTCAATTGTTACCTTAGGTTTTCTTAGAACATCTTCACGTATTTTAGGAATGCTCAAACAGCCTTCGCTGAATTTCCATTCTTCACCTTCCTCTTCCAAGATTCGAGCATTGATGAAGATTTTTTTGAAATCCTTCATTTCTTCCAACTCCTCTTTGGTAAACTCACTCTCTTCATCTTCTTCAACATCCGCAAAAGGAGTGGCATCAACAATAAATAAACGAATGGCGCGATTAATTTGCGGAGCGGCAAGTCCAACACCACTAGCGGCGTACATGGTTTCAAACATATCTTTAATCAACTGATCCAATCCTTCGTAATCGGGTGTAATGTCTTCACACACTTTTCTTAAAACCGGATCGCCATATACAACTATTGGTAGTACCATTTTGTGTTTAATGTTTTATTGTTTGATGTTTAATGTTTGTGTTTTTGATAGACGGCACTTTGCGGTCTTGTTGCCA
>CAYQDP010000460.1:1321-2682 GCA_964416235.1 uncultured Flavobacteriaceae bacterium
TAGTACCATTGTTATTTCTTGTTTATTATTTCTTGCTTCGGGTTTTACAACAGAAACAAGAAACTTCTAATAATGAATAATATTATCTGCTATAGTTTGGTGCTTCACGAGTAATTACAACATCATGCGGATGTCCTTCTTTTACACCTGCAGCTGTAATACGAATGAATTTAGCATTTTGTAAAGCCTTAATATCCTTTGCCCCGCAATACCCCATACCGGCACGTAAACCTCCTATGATTTGGTAAATTACCTCTGACAAGTGTCCTTTATATGGAACGCGTCCACTGATACCTTCCGGTACTAATTTTTTAATATCATCTTCAGCATCCTGGAAGTAACGGTCTTTTGAACCTTTTTGCATAGCTTCCAGAGAACCCATTCCACGATAAGATTTAAATTTACGTCCTTCGAAAATGATTGTTTCACCCGGACTTTCTTCAACACCTGCAAACATTCCGCCCATCATTACGGTTCCTGCACCTGCGGCAAGTGCCTTAACAACATCGCCGGTAAAGCGAATACCACCATCAGCAATTAAAGGAATGTTTTTTCCTTTAAGCGCATTGGCAACATCCAGAATGGCTGATAATTGAGGAACCCCAACTCCGGCAATAACACGTGTTGTACAAATAGAACCAGGACCAATACCAACTTTAACGGCATCAGCACCTGCTTTATATAAATCCAATGCAGCTTTACCGGTAGCAATATTTCCAATAACCACTTGTAAATCCTTATGCTTCTTTTTTACTTCTTTTAATTTGTCAATTACACCTTTTGAGTGACCATGCGCTGTATCAATGATAATAGCATCAACACCTGCTTTTACTAAAGCATCCACGCGTTCGATGGCATCGGCAGTAACGCCAACGGCTGCAGCAACACGAAGACGTCCCATTTCATCTTTACACGCATTAGGGCGAACTTTGATTTTAATAATGTCTTTATAGGTAATTAATCCAACCAATCTTTGGCTTTTATCAATGATTGGAAGTTTTTCAATCTTGTGTTCTTGTAAAATTTCTTCTGCTTTTTTAAGGTTAATTCCTTGCTGAGCAGTAATGGCTTTATTAGCCGGAGTCATTACCTGATTAACCGGACGCTTTAGGTTTTTTTCAAAGCGTAAATCGCGGTTTGTTATGATACCAACAAGTTTATTGGATTTATCAATGACAGGAATACCGCCGATTTTATTTTCGGCCATAATGTTAAGTGCATCGCCAATGGTAGCATCTTCAAATAAAGTAACGGGGTCTAAAATCATTCCGCTTTCGCTGCGTTTTACTTTACGCACGTGCATGGCTTGATCTTCGATGCTCATGTTTTTATGTAAAACACCCAATCCTCCTTCCTGAGCC
>CAYQDP010000461.1:0-2670 GCA_964416235.1 uncultured Flavobacteriaceae bacterium
CATACAGTTGAAAAACCTGCAAGATCAGTTTGACATTCCTTTAACTGAAGTAGTAGGTCGTCAATTATACATTACAGATTTTGGCAAAGAAATTGCCACCGCTGCCGAAAAGATATTGAATGAAGTATACGCCATTAATTACAAAACACAAGCTTATAAAGGGCAATTGAGCGGACGATTAAAAATTTCGATTGTATCCACTGCCAAATACATCATGCCTTATTTTTTAGGCGGCTTCCTAAAAAAAAACAGTGAAGTTGAATTGCATTTGGATGTGACAAATAAATCAAAAGTGATTGAAAGCTTAGAAAACAACGAAGTTGATTTTTCGTTAGTATCCGTGCTTCCCGATAAACTAAACATCGAAAAAATTGATCTTATTCAAAACAAACTATTCTTAATTGGTAATACTTCCAAAAAATTCAACAAAAATGAATACGGAAAGGAAATATTCAATGAATTACCCTTAATCTATCGGGAGAATGGTTCAGGCACTCGATTGGTAATGGAGCGCTTTATTGAGAGAAATCGTTTACCGGTAAAAAAGAAAATGGAACTCGCTACAAACGAAGCCGTGAAACAAGCGGTGATTGCCGGCCTGGGTTATTCCATCATGCCTTTAATTGGTATTAAGAATGAATTGGAAAATAAAAGTTTGCAGATAATCCCTGTGAAAGGATTTCCAATTAAATCTGTGTGGAATTTAATTTGGCTGAAGAATAAGCATTTCTCTCCTGCGGCTAATGCTTATCTTCAATACCTTCGAATGAATAAACAAAATATAATTAAAGAAAATTTTGACTGGTACGAAAACTACTGATTACTTATACAATCCCTCTTTGATTAAATCTACGAGATAACGGTATTTATTGCGATGGAAAACAATAATGAAAGCATCTTTAATTCCTTGTTCCTTTAATACTCTCAATTTTTCCTCTGCTTCATTGAAAGTAAGGTAATTTCCAACGGTGAAGCGTGTTACTAAATCGTTGGATGAACGGCGAATTTTCATACCTATTCGCAAACAGGTTGAATAGTCGTAATTCTCAATAAATTTATAAGCGGCAATTTGTACGAAATAAGTTGTACTGTCTAAAACCAAATTACCGTACCTGCTTCTGAAATCATCAAAGTTTACTTTTTTGTTCGCCGCTAATGCGATTGCATTTAAACTATCACGACTCTTCTCCATTTGCTTTCTTACGACATCTGAATAAAAATCGGCAATTACCGTTAAATATTTAGTTGAGTCAACTCCTTTGGTGCTTAACTTTTTGTTTTGAGGTTCAAGATTTTTATAGCTGAATATTAATTCGTATTCCTCATTGGCTGCAAGGTTAGCTAAAAATTTTCCTGTACCTGAATTAGAATAATAAAATACCGGTTTCGCGTCCGGCTTACTTACATTCTTTACTTCCAGTTTACCACCAACAGGTTTATTGTTATAAGTTATGTTTCCTGAAACTTGCACAACTCTTACAGGTTTTTCCGGAATACCCGGAGTTATGCAGTAAATATCTTGCTCACCATATCCACCGGGCATCATCGATGAATAATATCCTTTTTTGGAATCTGCTGTCACCATGTAAAATTTATCATCATTTGGTGTGTTAACCGGTTTGCCGATATTAAATGGTGTACTCCATCCCTTTTCGGTTAAATCGCTTCTCAAAATATCATATCCGCCCGTGCTTAACTTTCCATTACTCGCAAAAAACAAAATCTTTCCATCCGCTGTAATAAATGGTGCATCTTCATCATCCGACGAGTTGATGTTACTTCCTAAATTCACAATATTTCCCCAAGTGTTCTCTGCTACCTTTTCAGCTATATATAAATCCTTTCCTCCAAATCCTCCTTTACGCTCACTTGAAAAAATAATTTTATTGTTATCCGGAAAAAAAGCAGCACTTCCATCCCATTTTTCGGAATTTAATCCAATTTGATACACAGGAACACTCCATGTATTGCCAACTAATTTACTGAGGTATAAATCTCCGTTTCCTTTACCTGTATTCTTGTAGATGAATAACAAAGTACCGTCAGCCGATAAAGTTACAGCCGCATCATGCAATGCGGTGTTAATATTTTTTATTGGCTTAGGCTCAGCCCATATACTATCGTTTATTTTATATGAGATAAATACATCCTCAAAATATATTTTTTCCTCCGCTTTAGCAGTACTAAGTCCCATTACCGCTGTTACATCTTGTTTTCCACCTTTAGAAAATTTTCCTCTATATGTGAAAATCATAAACGACTCATCCGAAGGCACCAAAGGCACATACTCCGATGCATCTGTGTTCAAAGGATAACCAACGTTTTTAATATTCGCGAAATTGGAATAGTTTTTTAATTGTCCGGCGGCTTTTAAATTATCTAAACTCTTTTGTGCTTTACCTATCAGTTCAGTCTCCTCTTCAGTTATGGCTTTCTTTTCGTTCAGGTATTTTTTATAATACATTCCTGCCTTATTAATACTGTCGTTCTTTTCATATGAAAATGCCAACCAATAAAAATAATCAGGTAACTCAATGCTTCTTCCAATTGCTTTTTTTATCTCAACCAATCCCTGTTTTTTATACAGTTCTGTATTTGATTTACAAATGCCGCTTAAAAAACTAACGCTGTTAAGGTTCGGATAAATTTTCAATAGCGAATCAAGCGGAG
>CAYQDP010000462.1:0-2659 GCA_964416235.1 uncultured Flavobacteriaceae bacterium
TGGTGCAGTAGGTGGTTTTTCTAATTCAGATGTATTAGGTTCAGCGAAAGGTTGGGCCGGAGCATTTTTATATAATGAAAAAGCAAATGCTGCTATCCGTAATTTCTTCAAGCGTGAAGATACGTTATCAGTAGGGATCTGTAATGGATGTCAGTTGTTGATGGAATTAGAATTGATCAATCCCGAGCATGAAGTGCATGGTAAAATGCATCACAACACTTCACAAAAACACGAAAGCGGATTTACTTCGGTGAAAATTCAAAAGAATAATTCGGTAATGCTTTCAAGTTTGGAAGGTGCTACATTAGGCGTTTGGATTTCGCATGGTGAAGGAAAATTTAAATTACCTTACGCTGAAGAAAAGTATAGCATAGTTGGAAAATACGGTTACGAGACCTACCCTGCTAATCCTAATGGCTCTGATTTCAATACTGCGATGATGTGCGACAAAACAGGAAGACATTTAGTAATGATGCCTCATATAGAACGCTCCATTTTCCCTTGGAATTGGGCGTATTATCCTGAAGGAAGGAATAACGACAAAGTATCACCTTGGATTGAAGCTTTTGTGAACGCTAGAAAATGGTTGAGTAAAATGTAATTTGACTGTTCTGATTTGTAGCATCTTCTAGTATAATTGTCTTTTATGAACTAATCAACATTTTTTACCTAACAAAAATCATTCTTATTAATAGTATAAAGACCGAACGTAGTATTACCTTCGTGTAAAATTTATACCATATGAAAAAACAATTACTTAAAAAATCTCTTTTGTCGGTATTGGCGCTTGCCTTTTTTACCACAACAAGCAAAGCACAAGTTCCTACACCAGACTTATTACATTATAAATTTGATGGCACAGGAGCAACCGTAACAAATTATGCAACATCTCCGCCGCCAAGTGCAACCGTTGGAACAATTGTAGGTGCTCAGACGCAAACAGGTGTTATTGGTTGTATGCCTGCATTAGTGGGTACCGGTGCTAATAGTGGAACTGACTATGTTAATACAGGCTGGACTCCTAGCTTAACAGGTTCATGGTCTATTTCGTTCTGGACTTCGAATATTCAACCAAGTGCTACTTTATGGTATATCTTTGGTGAATCAGGAACTTCATTTCGTTGTTTTACAAACGGTGTAGCTGGTCCAAATAATTGGATTTTACGCGGAACAGGCATTACCGATGTATTAATAAATAATGCAGCAACAACTACCTCTAATATGGTTACCTATGTTTATGACCAAACTGCAGGTAATATTGTTGGTTATAAAGACGGCGTAGCAACCGTAACGGTTGCTCAAACAGGAAGCATTACCTTAAATGGTACTACTCCTTTTAAAGTAGGCGCTTATTCAAGCAGCACAGGCTTAAGTCCGCTTGGCTTAATGGGTGATTTTCGTATTTATACAAGCGCATTAACTCCTGCACAAGTTTTGGCATTATATAACGCGACTAATCCTGTAACTCCAACTTTATCGGTATTAGGTACCAATACTATTTGTGCAGGAAATTCAGCAGTATTAACCGGATCAGGTGCTGTAACTTATACTTGGAGCACAGGATCAAACTCAGTTAGCATTACTGCAAGTCCTAGCGTTACTACAACTTATACTTTAAATGGAGCAAACACTTCTTGTACTGCAACTCCGGTAACATTTACTGTAAATGTAAACGCATTACCTACAGTAGCAGCAGCTACAACGATGTCGACAACTTGTGTTAATGGCGCAACTGTTGGGTTAATAGGTACACCTCCGGGTGGAGTGTTCACCGGAACTAACGTTGCAGGAACTGTATTTACACCCGGTACTGTAGCAGGAACTTATACTGCTGTGTACTCTTATACTAATCCTTCTACAGGCTGTTCAAATTCAACTTCAACAAACATTGTTGTAAATCTTTGTACAGGAATCACCAATTATCTTGGAGAAACTAACGGTATTCAGATTACCCCTAATCCTACTTCAGGTAACTTTACCATTGAATTCAGAAATGAAACTGAAAAATCAATTGATATTGTGAATGTATTAGGTCAAACGGTTCTAAACATTACATCATCAGATAAGGCAGTTCGTTTTGATATTAACAATTTAGCTGCCGGAACTTATTATGCCATCATAAAAATGAATAATAACGTAACAACTACTAAATTGATTAAACAGTAATCAAATCAGAATGGAATTA
Organism: uncultured Flavobacteriaceae bacterium; assembly: GCA_964416235.1. GTDB lineage: Bacteria > Bacteroidota > Bacteroidia > B-17B0 > Aurantibacillaceae > JAHEYG01. Next base: position 2,186 of record CAYQDP010000462.1, read on the forward strand.
CAAAAAAGGCGGAGAAATCTCCGCCTTTTTTGTTTATTATCATTCGTAAATTATTTATTGAAGCGCTTTATAAAAACACCGATCACAATCAATAAAAAGCCGGTAATAAACATAATATAATGCAAGGCTAATAACTGTTTAATCATGATGATTTGAACAAGTATCCATCCGCATAAAACAATTCCTTCTCCCATCACAAACAAATAGTGCCTTGGCCATTTTAATAGCAATGTTATGAATGCGAAGAAACTTCCTAAACCATTCACAACAAACAAAACAATTCCGGGAATAAAGAAATCTTTGAAGGGAGAAGCTTTTAAAATCTCGAGGGGCATTTGAAGTCCGCTGCCATCCGGGTGTAATATCAAACTTCCACCTCCGTAAACAGCTCCAAAACCATTAAACAGAAGTAAAATGATTGCCGCTGCTTTTAAAAAGGTTTTCATTCTTGATTAATGAATATCATTTCCATTG
>CAYQDP010000463.1:0-2656 GCA_964416235.1 uncultured Flavobacteriaceae bacterium
ATTGGGTAAAAGCATCAACGGCTTGTTCAATTATTTTAGAGCTGTATTGCACCTTACAAATTTACATTTAAAGCCAAACCGATTTTGTGAAACTATTAACAATTTAAGGGATTTAGCTGTGAAGAATTATGTAAGATTTAACGAATAGTTCAGCGATTAATGAGCAATTTTAAGCTTAGTATGTCACCAATCCTCATCATATCTTTCATTGTCTTTTACTTTCTTTTTTTAATGGGTATCGCCTGGTATACTTCCAGAAAAAGCACAGCCGATGCTTATTTTTTAGGCAACAAAGCTTCGCCTTGGTATATTGTTGCTTTTGGGATGATTGGCGATTCGCTCAGTGGCGTTACCTACATTTCGGTACCCGGAAAAGTAGGCACAGCTCATTTTTCTTACCTACAATTAGTAATCGGCTATTTTGTAGGCTACTTTATTATTTCTCATATTTTACTCCCTATCTATTACAAGCTTAATCTTACTTCCATTTACGAATACTTAAAAGAACGTTTTGGAAGGTATACTCAAAAAACCGGAGCTCTGTTTTTTATTTTATCCCGGATTTTAGGCGCGGCCGGAAGATTATATTTAGCAGCAGGAGTAATTCAGCTATTTGTGTTTGACCAGTTTGAAACCGTTCACATTCCGTTTTGGGTTAGTGTATCTGTTATTCTTGCGTTAATGTTACTTTACACTTACAAAGGCGGAATTAAAACATTGGTTTGGACCGATTCATTTCAATCCTTCTTCTTAGTGTTAGGTGTTGTTCTTTCGATTGTAGCCATAGTTAACACCTTGGATATTTCTTTTGGTGATGCCATTAGTAGAATTGTTTCGTCCGATTACACAGAAACATTCTTCTGGGACTGGAAAAAATCTAATTTTTTCTTTAAAGAATTTTTAGGAGGTGTTTTCATCGCCGTTGCAATGACGGGATTAGATCAAAATATGATGCAGAAAAATCTCAGCTGCAAATCATTAGGAGAAGCTCAAAAAAACATTTTCTGGTTCAGTATAATTATGGTGATTGTTACCGTTATTTTTCTTTCGCTTGGAGCCCTTCTATACATTTATTATAACAGTACAGGAACAGAACTTCCAATTAATCCGGAAACTGGTAAGATCTTAAGCGACAAAGTATTTCCGAACCTTGCCTTAAATCACTTAGGAATGTTTGCCGGATTAGTTTTTATCATAGGGTTAACGGCGGCTACTTTTTCGAGTGCCGACAGTGTTTTAACTACTCTTACCACCTCTTTTTATATTGATATTTTAGAGTATGACAAAAACACTCGCTTAAGTGAAAAGCAAAAAACCAAGTATCGCACTATCATTCACATTTTATTCGCGGTTACTTTGTGGGCAGTGATTCTATTATTTGATGCGCTCAATCAAAAAGCAATTATTGATACTGTATTGATGGTTGCAGGATATACTTATGGTCCTCTCTTGGGATTATTTGCTCTTGGATTATTCAGTAAAGTAAAACTGAATGATGTATTTGTACCTTTTGTTTGCATACTGGCACCCATACTCACTTATTTACTCAGCAACACGTATAAATCAATGCTCGGGGAATATCAGATAGGAAATGAGTTAATTTTGATTAATGCTTTTGTAACAATTGCATTATTACTTATCATTCAAAAAAGAAGAACGGTCTAAGTCGGAAAAATTCTTCTTTTTGCGAACAAAAAACTCCATCACAATATTACGCGTGTAAATATGCCCTAAGTTGAAATGAAACTTGGAATGATGTTTCATTTGTTTGCGTTTTGATAAAGTCTTTGGTAATCGTCCATAATAGGAGAAATGTGCTTTTAATACAGCTAATAAATGTCCGGGTTGCCCGTCACTTAAAAATTTCAGCGCCGCAATTCCATCTAACTTTAACCTGAATAAAATTTTAAAAAACAAAAATGGTCCCGGGTAATTTTTAGTGAGTGTTATTAAATTATTTCTGAAATTTAGATAGGTTTTATGCGGACTAACCTCCAGCGTACCTCCCCCGACGTGATACACAATGCTTGAAGGATGGACATAAATTTTATACCCTATATTTTTTAATCGCCAACACAAATCAATTTCCTCCATGTGTGCAAAGTAATCTCCATCAAAACCTCCAACTTCCCAATAAGCTTTAGCTCGCACAAACATACAAGCGCCGGTTGCCCAGAAAATTTCAGCTACATCGTTGTATTGTCCCTTATCTTCTTCCAGATTATTAAACACGCGCCCGCGACAAAACGGATAGCCATACTTATCAATAAAACCACCGGAAGCACCTGCATATTCGAATTTATGCTTGTTATTATAATCCATGATTTTAGGTTGACAAGCTGCTATTTGTGGATTTGCATCCATTAAAGTAATAATGTATTCTATCCAACCCGGGCTAACTTCAACATCCGAATTCAATAAAACATAATACTCGGCGTTAACGTACCTCAACGCATCATTATAACCTTGTGCAAAACCTGTATTAACAGGATTTTTTACAATTTGAATTTCAGGGTATGATTCCTTTACAAAATTGATTGAATCATCTGAAGAATTATTATCGGCCAAAACAATGTGATGGCCTTTTGAATGTGAAGTAACGGAAGGTAGAAACTTCTCGAGAAATTTCTTACCATTAAAATTCAGAATAACAACC
>CAYQDP010000464.1:0-2654 GCA_964416235.1 uncultured Flavobacteriaceae bacterium
TACTTATACAGTTACAGTTACAGACGCTAACGGTTGTGTGAACACGGCAGTTGCAACTGTATCAGTAATTGCTTTGCCAATTCCTAATGCTGTAACCGGTGGTGCAGTTTGTGTTGGTGCAACATTAAACTTAAACGCTTCAGGCGGTACATCTTATAGCTGGTCAGGTCCTAATGGATTTACATCTACTTCACAAAATCCAAACATTCCTTCAGCCACTTTAAATGCCGGCGGAACTTATACAGTAATTGTTACAGCTAACACATGTACTGCAGCTACAACTGTAGTTGGTGTTATTAATCCTTTACCTAGTCCAAACATTGTTACAAATAGCCCAATCTGTACAGGACAAGCATTGAACCTTACCGGAAGCGGTGGAGTTTCTTACAGCTGGAGTGGTCCTGGTGGATTTACCTCAATGAATCAAAACCCAACTATTCCTTCAACAAGTGTTGGTAATAGCGGTAACTATGTTTTAACAGTAACAGATGCTAATGGTTGTGTGAATTCAACTAACAGTAACGTTGTTATTAATCCAACTCCGAATGCTTCGGCCGCAGGAGGAACAGCTTGTGAAAATCAAAATGTTTCTTTAAGCGCAAATGGCGGTGCAACTTATGCATGGAGTGGTCCGAATGGATTTACATCTAACTTGCAAAATCCAACAATTGTAAGTGCACCATTTGCTGCATCAGGACAATATACCGTTATAGTAACAAGCGCTGCTGGTTGTGTAAGCACAGCATTCACTTCAATCGTTGTTAATCCTGCACCTGTTCCAAACATTGTAATCAATACTCCAATTTGTGTAAACAATGTTTTAAATCTTACTGCTACCGGTGGAGTTTCTTACTCTTGGACAGGCCCGAATGGATTTATTGCAGCTACATCTAATCCGACTATCATGGCAAACAGCACTGCCTATAGTGGAAGTTATATGGTAACTGTTACTGATGCTAACGGATGTTCTGCTTCAACATCAGCAAATGCAATTATTAATCCGTTACCAAATGCAAACATTACAGCTTTAAATAACACCGGATGTTCTCCTGTTTGTGCAACATTTAATATTTCAAGTAGCACTCCAATTGTGACTGCTAATTGGACCTTAGGTGACGGTTCTGTTGGAACAGGAAATACAGTTAATTCATGCTATATTACAACCGGCATTTACACTGTAAACGCGGTTGTGACTGACGCAAATGGCTGTTCTAACACTGCTCAAAACATAGCAGAGGTTTACCCTAAACCGGTAGCTGATTTTAATCATGCGCCTTTGAAACCAATCTTGAACATTGATCCGGAAGTTACATTTACAGATGCGTCTCACAGCGCTAATATTGTAAGCTGGCAATGGTATTTCATGAATACTGCTCAATACACTTCTACCCAACAAAACCCAACTTTCATGTATACTGAACCGGGAACTTATGCAGTTGCTTTAGTTGTAAAGAGTGATCATGGTTGTATCGACACAATTGTTCGTCCATTAATTGTAGGTGAAGATTTTGGAATTTATGTTCCAAATGCATTTACGCCTAATGCCGATGGATTAAATGATGTATTCCAACCAAAAGGATTCGGTATCGTTGAATACCAATTACAAGTCTTTGATCGTTGGGGCGAGAGAGTGTTCTCAACTAAGAAATTTGAAGAGGCTTGGGATGGAAAATACCAAGGCCGTGGCGGAGATATTGTAGAAGAAGGAACCTATACTTGGTTGATTAACGTTGTAAGTGTATTTGGTAAAGCACATGAATTAAAAGGCCATGTTACTCTTATAAAATAGAACACTTGAAATTGTTAAAATTAAAAAGCCGTAAACACGTTTACGGCTTTTTAATTACATATAGTGTAAAATACTTAGGGGGGCTAGTTCCTGATTGAGTGAGCTTTACTAGGTTTTTAGTATTGTTTTTTTAAATTTACAGAGTCAAAACCATCATCATGAAAGTAGTATTAAAAGCATTTTTAGTATTTGTTCTTGTTTCATTTTTCACATCCGAAAAAATTCATTCTCAATCTAACCGATTAAGATATTTAAGTTATACTTTCCCTGCCGATTCATTAAACGGCTTTAACGAAATTGCAGCAAGCAACAAAGCATTGCAAAAAGGATACTTCGGTACGGAATATAAAGTTTTTATGTATCGTGCAAAGAGACATTACATCAATAAAAAATATCATTATAGTCCTGCTCCAACTATGGATCAAGTTGCTAAGGGAGTTACTCCTGTTATCAACGCAGCTCCTTGTGTAAATGAAGATTTCGAAGCTTCACCTTCTTCTACCTCAACTACCCCTGGTGTTGGCTCTGTAGGAACAACTTTAGCCGGTTGGACTGTTTCACAAGGACAAAATAACAGTTCTTGTACTATGGGTGGTTGCTGCCCAACAGCAGGTGGTAATGATGTGTGGGTACGTCAAACACCATGGGCTACCGGAACAACCATAGGAACAATTCCAAATTCACCTTTCGGAGGGACCAAGGTACTTCAAATGAACGATCAAAATGTAAACGTTGGAGAGGTTGTTCGTATTCAGCAAACCTTCCCTGTAGCTGCAACCAATGCTTTATTCAGATTAGCCTATATGGCTCAAATGGATGGAACCGGTCACTCATGTTGCGATCAACCTTTCATGAAAATCACAAT
>CAYQDP010000465.1:0-2645 GCA_964416235.1 uncultured Flavobacteriaceae bacterium
TTTAAAACAATTTCAAAAACATCATTCATTTTTTTGGAAGGTTTTCCATACACAACCGTACGGGTAATGTCTGATTCATAACCTTCCACAGAACAACCTCCATCCATTAATACAATATCATTTGCTTTTAACTTTACCTCTTGTACTAAACCATGTGGATGCGCGCTAGCTTCACCAAATAAAACCAAAGCACCGCCGCCAACGCCAAACTCTGCAAACAAATCAGAGATAATTTTACCATATTCTCCTTCTGTCATTCCTTCTTTAAGTTGCGTAACCGCCACTTTGTAAACTTCCATCGCCATATCATTGGCAATTTGCATAAGTTCAATTTCATGTTCTGTTTTTACACCGCGACAACCGGCAGTAATGGGTGTGGCGGAAGTAATATTGAGATTAATGTTTGTGTTTTTTAATCCCTGTGTAATAAGAAAGCGTGTGGTTTCTTCCAAGCCAATGGTATTGAAACCGGAGGCTATTTCTTTAAAGAGTTTGTTAAGTAATTCAAACGGACTCTCATGTTCTTCCCAACAATATAATCGTGCGTTACCGATTTGTTCTTTAGCGCGTGTTTCTTCAAACTTTGGTGAAATGAAAATTGGCGCACCGTTTTTCGGAAGCAGCATTCCGAATAATCTTTCCGAGCGACCCCATCTTACGCCGGTGAAATAATCTAAACTGGTACCACCTTCCATAAAGATGGCATCCATTTTATTTTGCGCCATTAATTTTTGGGCTTTCTCAATTCGCAAAGAACGTTCTTCGGAAGAAATCGGAACAATGCGTGAGCGTAACTTCTCAATGATTTCAGGATCGATTAAGTTTTTCTTATCGTTGGATGAAGAAATAGTTTGAGCAAAAGAACTTGTTGATGTAGCAGCAAAGGCTGAAACTAATCCTGTGGTTTTTAAAAATCGGCGACGATCCATAAATTAATTTTATTAAAAGTACAAAACGAAAGCATTTTATGTTCCTAAATGTTAAGTGAAAAATAAAAACCCCGATGATTAGTCGGGGTTTTTATTGCGTTAATCTGAAATTATTTCTTCAATAAAACTTCATCAATCATACCGTAAGCTTTAGCTTCTTCAGCAATCATCCAGTAATCACGATCACTATCCGCCCAAACTTTCTCGTAGGTTTGTCCACTGTGATGCGCGATGATTTCATATAATTCCTTTTTCAATTTCTGAATTTCACGTGCTGTGATTTCGATATCTGAAGCTTGTCCTTCAGCACCACCTAATGGTTGGTGAATCATAACACGTGCATGTTTTAGGGCAGTACGTTTTCCTTTTGCACCTGCACATTGTAAAACAGCACCCATTGATGCGGCCATACCCGTACAAATTGTAGCAACATCAGGGCGAACAATCTGCATGGTATCATAAATACCTAAGCCTGCATAAACCGAACCACCCGGTGAGTTAATATAGATTTGAATATCTTTCTTAGCGTCTACTGATTCTAAGAATAATAACTGCGCCTGAACGATGTTAGCAACCTGGTCGTTAATGCCGGTTCCTAAAAAGATAATGCGATCCATCATCAAACGCGAGAACACGTCCATCTGTGCAACGTTTAACTGACGTTCTTCGATGATATATGGAGTAAGAGAGGAAGTTATTTTTGAGCTATAGCTGTCAAAAGTTAAGCTGTTAATGCCCATATGTTTTGTGGCATATTTTCTGAATTCGTTATTGTCAAACATAAATCTGGTTTTTTAATTGTTTCAAAGTTAATTGTACAGGTGGATAAAGCAAATGTTGTGCAAAAAGAGTTTTTAACCTTGTTTTGTCATAAAGTATGACAAAGTGCCGATTTTCTTAATTATATGCTTTAATATTACCGTTCTTAATAATGTAATCTACACCATTAATACTGAATTTCTTACCCGTTCCTTGATTAATTAATTCTGTAATATCCTGCTCAATAGTATGAACTGAACCTTTGGTTTTATAGGCAATATTTAAATAATCGGCATTAATTTCCATGCCCTCTGTAACCCCGCATAACAAAACTCTTACCGGAACTTTAACCCGCGGCAGTAAATTAATGTCGCGAACTTTAGCCCAATTGTCAGCAATTAAAATTACATTCTCAACCGTTTTCTTTTTCTTTAATCCATATAAAATAGCTTCAATCACATTTTCCGGCGCATCACCGCCTTGTCCGTTTCGAATGGTTAAATTCATGGCGCGCACTAATTGATCAACATTAGTTGCTGTACAAAAATAAACTCCGCCGGTAACGCCAACTTTTTTCTCCTCATCTTTTTTATTGTCGCCATCATTAAAAAAAACAAAACTCTGACGCAGTGAATCACGCGTAAAATGTAATTTTAGCCAAGTGCTCACTTGTTGAGCATAAGGGTACATGCTTCCTGTTAAATCGGCAACTATTAATGTTTTTTTCCAGTTGTTACGCTTGAAAACATTAAAAACTATGTTGGATAAAGTATCGTTATTAGGATTAATGTTTGTTTCAGCATCCGAGGTTCTGCTCTCAAAACTAAATTGTCCTTTGCGGTTATACACTCTGTAATATCCGTCTAAATTTCCATTTTTGTAAGTGCCTTCTGCTTTTGTATTTCCGTTACTGTAATATTCAACTTCAAGACCGTGTTTAACACCATTTTTATAATG
>CAYQDP010000466.1:0-2640 GCA_964416235.1 uncultured Flavobacteriaceae bacterium
TTATAACCTCCTACAGGTTCATCTTCAATTATCCAATTAAGTTCCACAAAAGTGTTCTCGATTTCATTATATACGGGGTGACTTTTTAAAGGAAATAATTCCGAAATGATCTGATAATGGTAATCCTTAATTTTTTGCAACTCTGCCTCAGCGTTACCTGTTTTCTTGAAGTAGGCATTAACCAAATTTTCTAATCCGTTGGTTGTTTTTCCCATTGCAGAAATAACTACAACAGTATGTTTATTTGCATGCTTCTTTAAAACCTCAGCCACATTTTTTACAGCCGCTGCATCTTTAACCGAAGCTCCTCCGAATTTGAAAACTTGCATAAGAAAATTTGTTCTCAAAAATAGTTATTTGCTTGCAAAGAATAACATTGTCATCTTATAACCTCAACAAATAAAAAACCCCGGCAAGACCGGGGTTAATTTTTTAAAAAAAACATTAGTGTTGGTGTCCGTCACCTTCTGTGTGTGCCGCGCCATCGCCCGCAGGAGGTGCAGGTGTATTCGCTTGCTGAGGTGCTTGTTGTGCAGGAGCTTGTTGAGGCATTACTGCGCCTGCTGCTTTTTTACGGGTTACCGACTCAGTTGGTTTTGCTGAAGCATCACTTGCATCACCCATTTTTGGAGTCATTAATAAACTTAATACTAATAAAGCAATTGCTAAAGACCATGTTGCCTTTTCAATAACATCAGCTCCGCGACGGATACCCATGATTTGATTAGCGCCACTAAACTGACTTGAAATTCCTCCACCTTTAGAGTTTTGCATCAACACCACTAAAATTAAAAGTGCGCAAACGATGATTAAAATAATTGATAAAAACATATTGTGATTTTTATTGGTTCTGTTTCTTTAAATTCTGAATAAGGGTTGCAAAGTAAGCACTTTTTTGTGGAAATTTCAAACTTAATATTTCATAGGCTCGAACAGCTTTGGAAATATTTCCCTGAAGGGCATAAATCTTCGCAAGTGTTTCTGTTACAAGTTCTTCGTTTTCAATTAAGCTCTCTTTTGCCTTGGTATCTGCGGCAAAAAAACGCTGATTTGGGTCGAGACGAATCGTAGAAGGATTTACTTCAATGATTTTATCAATGATAGATTGTTGTTTAGCCTTCTTCTCAATTTTATCTTTTTCAGCAATAGGTTTAACTTCCGTTTTCAGCTTCTTTTCTACTTTTTCATCTTCGTTTTTATCCTTAGTTACCGACTTCTCTTCTACTCTATCAGCTTTCTTGAGTGCTTGCAACCAATCAGAAAAACTACCGGAAGAAATCTGTGGAACATCTTCTTCTTTTTTATTTTCGGTTAATTCTGTAATTGGTTCCTTATCGTGAGTTGTTTCTTGTTTCTTATACCAATCCGGAGTTTTTAAAACTTCCTTCTCCACAAAAGCTGTGATGATATCTTTCTGAATTTCTTTCTCAACAAGCTTATTTAATTCTTCTTCTTTCGCTTCTGCGGTTAATTCAATCGCTTTCAGGTGATCTATTTCGGAAACTTTTTCTTCTAAAAGAGGTTTTACTTCTTCCTGTTCTACCTCAACCTTTGTTTCAACAATTGGTTTGTTTACCAATTCATTTAGTAAGGAATGCAACCGTGCTCTATTGGGAATACTAATGGCGGTTTGTTTCAAAGTTTGTTGATATAGTCCGCTATCGTACTTACGAGAAACCAACGTAAGCAACATATGTGCCGAATGAAAAAAAGGAAACTGCTTTTTCAATTCCTGCAAACTCGCCAAATCGTTTGAACCTGCATTGGCAGGATTGGACAATAGATTTATGAATTCTTTTTGCTTCACCTTAACTCAAAGATACATTTTTAATGGAAGATTTACCAATTATTAAAGGCACGGTTAAAAACGTCTTCTGTAATTTGTCTGAAAATTTCCTGAACTAATTCAGGCTCCATTGATTCTATGGATTTCTGACTGCTGTAATCCGCAAAACGGGTAAAGGATTGTTCGAAATTTTTAGTGGCATCAAAACGGTTGCTGTATTTTACACTTACACTTATAGTTAATCTGTTTAAACTCGCTTGATCGGTACTTTGAACTGCAACCGGTGCAATGTTATAATCGGCAATAAATCCTTCAAACTGCAAATCTCCATTCTGACTCATGAGGGCCAAGTTAGTTTGCGATGATACCATATCGCGTAATTTTTCCGTAAAGCGTTGAGATAAACTTGGGGCACCTAATGTTGTGTTATTGGCAAAGAAAGCAACCGAAATAGTTTTTGCCTCAGGCGGAATTGTTGCACCACTCAATGAATACTTCACCTTACAGGACGCAACTCCCAAACTAACCAGTATCAATAAATAAATAATCTTCTTCACTTACTCTGCAATTTTATACTCGTTAATTTTTCTGTAGAGAGTTCTTTCGCTGATGCCTAATTCCTGGGCAGCATATTTACGTTTACCCTTATGTTTTTTAAGAGCGCGCTTAATCATGTCAATTTCTTTATCTTGTAATGAAAGTGATTCTTCCACTTCAATTGGCTGATTAATTCCGTCTGCTTTTTTATGAATGGTAACAGGATGTACAGTTACTGCCGGTGTCGTAACCGGCAACTCATTCTCCTCTGCAACATCATTATACAAACGATTTACAATTTGAACATCATCATTACT
>CAYQDP010000467.1:0-2637 GCA_964416235.1 uncultured Flavobacteriaceae bacterium
AATGCCTGCAATGCTTCTTTCTTTAATTTTGAATCAATCAAAACCGAAATATTATTAGCACTTCCACCATAAGAAACCATACGTACAGGAATATCCTTCAGTGCAGCTAAAACTTTGTAACCATAACCGGCCGCATCTTTAGGTACACTGCCAACAACGCAAATAATCGTTTGATTTTCGTCTATTTCAACATTGGCAATTTCTTCCAACTCTTTACGGATTTCTTTTAAGTATTTAGTGTTATCAATTGTGAGGGAAACAGCCACCTCTGAAGTCGTAATCATATCAATTGGTGTTTTGTAGCGCTCAAAAATTTCAAACACGGCGCGCAAGAAACCATGCGCTAAAAGCATTCGGTCGCTTTTAATATTAATAGCTACAATGCCATCTTTTGCGGCAACCGCCTTTATGCCTTCCTTGGTTTGAATATTGGCAATTAACGTTCCTTCTGCCTCCGGTTGCATCGTGTTTTTTAAGCGTACCGGAATGTTTCTTTTCTGCGCCGGTAAAATACAGGTAGGATGTAAAATTTTTGCCCCGAAGTAAGCCAACTCAGCCGCTTCATCAAAACTCAATTCGTTTATTGGATGTGTTTTGTTAACGAAGCGCGGATCATTATTATGCATACCATCGATATCAGTCCAAATTTGAACTTCTTCACTGTATAATGCAGCACCAATAATCGAAGCCGTGTAATCACTTCCGCCACGTTTTAAATTATCAATTTCACCAAAGGCGTTTCTGCAGATGTAACCTTGCGTGATAAATAAAATTTCTCCTGGATATTTTTTTAATTCAGTTTGTAAATTGGTTTCAATATATTTTAAATCCGGTTCTTCGTTTTCATCGATGCGCATGAAGTTGAGAGCCGGTAATAAAACAGATTTCACGTTTATTTCCGATAAATAAAAATGAAACATGGCAGTGCTTAACAATTCACCTTGTGCTAAAACGGCTTTTTCCTCATTAGCGGTGAACATATCTAAAGTGAAAGCACGCAAATAATTAAAATGATTGGTAATTAAGTCACCTGCTTTTCTTAAAAACTCCTCCGATTTATACAATAAGGTAATTTCTTTACGGTACTTTTCCTCGAGTTTATTAATTAACTCGTTGGCTTTAGCCGTATCCTTTTTATATAAAGCCTCACTAATTTCAACTAAAGAATTTGTTGTGCCGCTCATAGCCGATAACACCACAATTTTAGGTTCATTGTTAACGACTAATTTTACAAGTGCCTGAATGCGTTCTGCGCTGCCTACGCTGGTACCGCCAAATTTTAAAATTTTCATAATTGTATTTCCCCTTAAGGGATGTCAAATTTATAAATTAATGTGAATACTAAATTGAATTTACGAAAACACGAAAGCGCGTAGCTCTCAGAACTATTGAATGGCCATGCCGGCCTTACATTTTCGTTTTATGGTAATGATGTGTTTCATTAACGGTGACAAAGAAACAAAGATTTTCCAGCGTACGCAAAAAAGTAATTCACTAATCGTTAACAAAAACACTGATTAAACTCATTCTTTTTAATTGTATTCATCAGTCTTCTGTGTTTGATAATGTGATAACTATGTCTTACTTTTTTACTATGAAAACAAACTTTATAATTTCATTTGACGCATTGGGTAAAAACGATGTGGCTCTTGTTGGAGGTAAGAATGCCTCTCTTGGCGAAATGGCTAATAATTTAAAGTCGAAGGGAATTCACGTTCCCAATGGTTTTGCAACTACAGCTTCTGCATTTCAATACTTTTTACAATACAATAAGCTTAATCAACCTTTAAACGATTTGTTTTTAAGGTTAGATACCAAAGATTTTTCTAATCTGTCGCAAATAGGGGAACAGGCACGAATGCTTATTAGGAACGCGGAAATTCCTTCAGATTTTAAAGCGGAAATTATCTCTGCCTATAAAGAGCTTTGCGGAAACGAAGGTCGTGAGGTGGATGTGGCTGTCAGGAGCAGTGCCACCGCTGAAGATTTGCCAACGGCTAGTTTTGCTGGTCAGCACGATTCGTTTTTAAATATTAGCGGAGCTGAGGATGTAGTAAACGCAGTTCATCGCTGTTTTGTTTCTTTGTTTAACAACCGTGCCATCAAATACCATGAGGATAATGGATTCGAACAAATGAAAGTGTATTTATCGGCAGGTGTGCAATTGATGGTACGTTCCGATTTATCTTCGGCTGGTGTAATATTTACGCTTGAACCCGAATCGGGATTTAAAGATGTTATTGTCATATCCGGTGTATGGGGCTTAGGAGAAAACATTGTACAAGGTGCAGTAACTCCCGATGAATTTCATGTTTTCAAAACAACGCTACAGCAAAACAAGAATGCTATTATCTCCAAAAAATTAGGAACAAAGGCGAAAACAATGGTGTATTCTACCACTGATAAATCAAGTATTGTGAATACAGATACGCCTGAAGAAAAAAGAAAACAATGGGTATTAAATGATGAAGAAATTACTCAATTGGCGAGCTGGAGTTACACTATTGAGCAACATTATAAAATGCCTATGGATATCGAATGGGCTAAAGATGGAATTACAGGAAAACTATTCATAGTGCAAGCACGTCCCGAAACAGTACATTCTAAAAAGGACCCATATTTAAAAACTGAATACAT
>CAYQDP010000468.1:0-2632 GCA_964416235.1 uncultured Flavobacteriaceae bacterium
GTTATTACGCTCATCATCAACTAAAAATATTGTTAATTCATTCTTCATGTATTCCTACTTTTATAATTACCATTGTTCCAGTCGCATTTCCTTCATTATCCTTTAGATCTACAATTTGTATGTCAGCCAAACTGTTTTCGCTTAGTTCATTGAGCAGCTTCAGTCTATTCTCAGATATACTCATGGCCATCGATTGATGAGTGGCATCTCTCTTATACTGTTTCGCTATTTCTCTGCCTACCCCATTATCCGTTATTGTAACAATTAAACAGTTATCCTTACGCTTAACATCAACCGCAAGTCTTCCTCTTCGTTCGCCATTTAAGTTCATTAATCCATGCCAAATAGCGTTTTCAATATATGGCTGTAGCAACATCACAGGTATTAAAATTTCATCTGCATTTACTTCTCCATCACAATTCAAATCAAAATCAAAATTATTCTCAAAACGAAGGCGTTCCATCTCCACATACAGTTTCACAATTTGCAATTCAGACGCCAGTGTTACTTCACTTTTTTGCGAGTTATAAAGCACCATTCTAATTAATTTACTAAACTTCGCAAGATAGTCGTATGCCTCCTGTTTGTCCTTCTTTAAGATATATTTTTGTATTCCATTAATAGCATTAAATAAAAAATGAGGATTCATCTGTGCTTGCAAGGCACTCATTTGAAAACTTACAAGTTTTGATCTTATTTCAGCTCGCTCTCTTTCTCGTTTCGTTACTTTAGTTATTATTAGCCTGATTACATAAAATATGAGCGTTGCAAATAATAAAACTATTATTATGATGAACCAAATTGTCTGCCAAAAAGGGGGAGCTATATTTACAACAAAATGGATAGTTTCCTTTGATGTTAATCCCCTGTTATTTAGGGCCCTGATTTGCACTGTATGTTTACCGGTGGCAAGATTATAAAGTTCCACTAATGGAGTATTTGTCTTTCGCCAATTTGTGTCATGTTCTAATACTCTGTAGATAAGGCACGGTGCTTTTCCTGGTTCATTAAAAGTAAGAGCATCAAAATATAATTGAACCGTATTATTGCTATAGTCAAGTTCCAAATTATGCTTAATAGTTTTCATTTCTTTCCCTTGTACAATTATTGAATGCAAGTACAATATAGGTCTGGTTACTGAAACATTGTAATCTCTTGTAATAATAAACAAGCCTTCGTCAGTATTTAAAAGCACTTCATTACCAAATGTTGTTAGTCTTCTAACGTTTAAGCTCTTCATACCGTCGATCACCTTATACCGTTTTATCTTAATATCCTCTTTATTGAGTTGTATACTCATTAAAATACCAGTTCCACAAAGCCAAATATTGCCAATATTGTCAACTTTAATATCTGCAAGATCCGGCACAAGAAAATTGTATTTCTCACTAATGTTCACTAATAAATTATTCTTTAGTAAGAATAAACTATCATCCGCACTAAAAAACCACAAAGAACTATCAGGAGCAACAGCAGCACGCACAATTTTCAATGGCCTTTTTAGCAATGGCACAAGTTCATTAATTCTATTAATCCTGTAAAAGTTAGATTTACCAGCTCCTGCAAAATAATGTAATTGATTGTTTATTAGATGATAGTACATTACATCATCCATTTTCCTAATCATTTTTATATTTTGCTTGGTTATTAAACACAGCTTGTCTTTAGAAATTCCGTACACACTATCCTTTTTATAATAGAACAAATTGGTAGGTAAACTTATTTGCTCTTTGTCCGGCTCAATCACCCTTAATACATTGAATAAACTATCAGTCTCATAAACTTTATCGGCAATCAAAATAAATCCATTGTTATAATCAATAATGTCTCTTACAAAGCTGTTGATATTCTTTAATAGATACTCACGCGCAATTTTGTCCTTTATTCGAATGATTTTACCCGCCGTGCTTGAAAAATACATGCAATTTCCAATTTGCCTTTGCATATACAGCGAGTTGTTCAAATCTTCTATGCTTGGGTAATAATAATTCTCCTTACTACGGCTTATAAAAACACCTTTGTCAAGCGTACTGCACCACACATTCCTCTCATAATCAAAACAGACCCCCGTAACAGAAATCCCCCTTAAACTATTAATAGGTGCTTTAGCTAAATCACTATGTTTGAAATAATGAACCCCACCTTTTAATGTTCCAACCCATAAATCATCTTCCCTATCAACATAAACACACAGAACATCATCCGGCAAATCATAAGAACTGATTTCACCTTTCTTACTCACCTTTATTAGCACGTTACTTAACGAGAAAACAATATCTCCATTTCGTGTTAGTTCACAGAAGCTTCGCCAATTCGGGAAATTGTTCTTTCCTATTTTGTAACGAAACCTTAAGATAGACTCATTCCTTTTAATACAAATACGCAAACTGTCCCCATGCATCAATGCAAACTGTCTGCTTTTGCTAAAATATTTTTTTACTTGGTAGCAACTACCATTTTTTATCACAAAACAAAAATCATCTAATGTATCAGTGATGGCAATGTCATCTATAGCACCATTAATCGCGTTTAATTTATAAGTATTATACTGAGTATTAATAACCCAATCATGTCTGTCCCCCTTCCTTATGTTATATGCATACGAATTCTTTTCAGCCAATTTCGTTAATTC
>CAYQDP010000469.1:0-2621 GCA_964416235.1 uncultured Flavobacteriaceae bacterium
AAGCGTTGCATCAAAGTAGTTTAACTTTCTTAAAGAAGACATGGCGTTGCCGCGGGTTAGAAATTCATAAGAGTTAGATGTATAATTTACCAAGTCGTTTAAATACGTGTTATCTTTTTCCGCAGCAATTTCCAGCCATTTGATTTTTACGTTACGTCCGCTGTTACCCTCAAAACTTTTTGTTATTTCTAAATATTTACTTGTGTTTTCAGGAAACTGATAGCACAGTTTTTCTAATAAGGAAGCAATCATCATGTAGGAAGAGTCGGTAAGTAAACTTTCGTAATCATTTAATAATTCTTTAGGAATGGTTCGTGTATTCATGGCAATACCTTTTCTTACCAAAACATTTTTATCATGCAGTGCTTGTTTTACTAATTTCATGCCGGCTTCATTTCCAGCATTTAATAATTGCGTTGCGATTTCTGTTTTAATAGCATGAAATGAATTCTTATCGTAAGCCTCATTTAAAACATCCAGTTTCATATCCACAGGAATGTGTTTCATGGCTTGAATCGCATCATATCTGTCTAACATGTTTGGTGCTTTCAAGGCCTGTGACTTCAGCATTTCCAATGGTTTTGTAAAGTTCACGGTTTTCATAATCTGACTGTTTGGGTCAAATAAAACAAAGTCAATTTCTTTACTGTTTTTGTTTTCAATTTTTACAATTTCAGTTTCTTTTTCAATCCATACCGTTTTGTTTTCTTTACTTCCGTCTTTGTAATAAACTTCAAAAACGATAGGCATTTTAAACAATGTAATAATATCATTTGTCGCATGAACCTGCTTCACTGTGAATTGCGATACACGACTTCCATTTTGTAAATTATCTTCAAACGTTACGTTATAAACCGGCTCTCCGCCTCTGTAAACCCACTCATCCCAAAACCATTCTAAACCCATTCCTAATTCTTCCTGAAATGCGTTTAATAAATCATCTGAATCTACGTTGGCGTATTTGTGATTGAGTAAATAGCGCTTTACGGATTTATTAAATGCTTCACGTCCGGTTACGTATTTCAACATTTCCAATACTTGTGAGCCTTTTTGATAAATAGTAGTTGAAGAGGCACCACTATGTGAAATGGATTTTTTATCCTGAACGCCAATGCCCGCTAAGTGCGCCTGACGACGTGCCCAATCAAAATGATCTTGTCCGAAACACTCACGCTCGGCAGTTACATTATAATGAGTAGCGAAACTTTCTTGTAACCAGTGACTGTTACTGCTGCGGGCTGTAATAAAATCCCCAAACCATTGATGAGCTAATTCATGCGCGTTTACGGCAACATAATTTCTGTCGTTATAACCACGGGCATCTACTTCAAAAAAATCACCGAATAAAGTAGCGGTTGTATTTTCCATGGCGCCAAACATAAAATCCTGCACCGGAATTTGTGAATAAGATTCCCATGCATATGGAACACCAATTTCACTCTCTAGAAAATTAAAAATGGTTTCATTGTATTTGTAGGTGTAATCATAACGGTCTTTCCACTCCGGATAATACCACAGACGTAAAGGAATGCCGCTCTTAGATTTAGTTTCTTTTATTTCATATTTGCCAATACCGAGCATTACTAAATAACTGGCATGCGGATGACTCATTTTGTAATTCCAGGTTTTTGTTCCGTCTTTGTTTTCCTTTTCTGCCACCTTTACACCATTCGCTAAAACTTTATAATCCTTATTAAATTTTACATATACTTCTGTAATTAGTTTATCGTTTGGCGTATCATAGCATGGAAACCAGTGACGGTTATCAATGCCTTGTCCTTGTGTCCATATTTGTTTGCGACTTATGTTTTGAGGGTCATTCCATCCAATGAAATAAATTCCCTTTCGAGGATAGGCTTCATACGTTATCACTAAACTGTCTTTTTCTCCCCAATGTAATGTTGAGGAAGGAAAGAAAGATATTCCATCTGAATTGCTTTTGAATTTAATCTCTTTTCCATTTAGTTTGGCCTCCTTAATACTAATTCCGGGTCCATCTAAAAAGAAGGAGTCTACATTCTGACGCAAAGGGGTAAAGAAATGGGTTATTTTTCCTTTCACTAAACCTTTTTGAGGTTCAAACTCCACCCATAAACGCATGCGTTCGAAATCGAGAACATGTTCACGCATTGGAGCGCCTTCGTCGTATTGATAGGAATAGGTTTTGATTTGCGATTTTAAAATCGAAGCCAATGACAAAAAGAAAAGGGATGCAAAAAGGGATGATTTTTTCATTTTTTAATCGTATTTACGGGAAGCACAATTTCTTAAAAAAATACTTAAAAAGCATCGCTTTAGCATAAATATTTGATAAAATATTGGTAATTCTTTTCATTATATGGTTCACTTAAAATGTGTATTTTTAATGGTAGTGTATAAACCCCTCAATAGATATTTATTGCTGTGCTTATTCGTAGTTTTTGCTGCCGTATACAAAGCTCAGTTTGCAAGGTTTAACCGTATTACTGTAGATGATGGATTAACGCAGAATTCGATAATATCCATGATACAGGATAAGAAAGGGTTTATTTGGCTGGGAACCTATAATGGCTTAAATAAATACGATGGCGTAAAAATCACCAATTACAACTCTAACATCGATGATAGTACCGCCATTTTTA
>CAYQDP010000470.1:0-2617 GCA_964416235.1 uncultured Flavobacteriaceae bacterium
GCGGCGGTAACTCTTATTTTGATAAACTGGCCGGACAATCCATTTTTCATTTAGCGGAAAAAGAACAATTCGGCGCTTCCATCATGCGCTTATTTTCGAGTGATTTATTAGGAAGCGGAAATGATTATTCGATAAATGGTGTCGTTGAAAACGGACAATTTGTACAAAAAAATTGGGGGAATTTTTTAGAAGCACCTTTATCCTATTGCGGAATCATATCCCTTCTTTTGTTCCCGCAAGTATTCGGATTTATTGAAAAGAAAAAACGCACCTGGTATATTGTGTTAGCAGCGTTTGTTATTCTTCCAACCATTTTCCCTTATTTCCGTTATGCGATTTGGTTATTTACCGGTGATTATTACCGTGCTTATTCCTTCTTCATTTCCATTGTTTTCATTTTATTTTCTGTTTACTCGCTTGATATTATTCTAAAACACAGAAAAATCAATTTAATGGTATTAGGCGGTACATTATTACTATGGTTAATTCTGGAAATGTATCCTTATTTTAAAGAATACCAACGCATGGCAGGCGGAAAACAATTGGTAGATGAAACTGTATCTACTGTTGTAAAAGTTTTATTGCTTGCGTACGCCGCTTTAATTTTTGTATTAGGAAAATCGAAAAACGTAACCAATTTAAAATATGTAATTCTGGCTGTTGTATCATTTGAAGCTATTTACATGGCTGGATTATCTGTGAATCGCCGTAATCCAATTTTAAAGCGTGAATTAACCGAGAAAGTGGGTTATAATGACTACTCCAAAGAAGCTGTAGCCTTTATCAAGAGTATCGAAAAATCACCATTCTACCGGATTGATAAAAGTTATTATTCTTCCGGTGCAATGCACGGTAGTTTAAATGATCACAAATACCATGGGTATTATAGTACCTCATCGTATAACTCATGGTCGCATATGCATTTTATTAATTACATGCGCTCCTATGGTGTGATTAATAAAGACAATGAGTATGAATCGCGCTGGGTTCCGGGATTAATTAATAAGCCTTTCATGGAATCACTTAACAACGTGAAATACATTATGACGAAAGTGACGAATAATCCAATGTGGAAAATGAGTCATGATTCTTTAAATAAATTTGGTGATGTAGTTGTGTTGAAAAGCAAATTTGATTTACCATTCGGCTATACATACGATACTTACATGACCCAAAGTGAATTCGAAAAAATCTCCATGGGATTACGCGAATTTGTTAGTTTTAGTTCATGCGTGATTAAAGATGAAGAAGTGGCGAATGCTCCGGGATTAAAACATTATAACCTTGCCGACACCATGCTGGCACGCACTTTTAATTGGGATACTTATAGAGCAAGTTTAAATAACTTGAGAAAGGATTCGTTAAACATTACTTTATTCAGCGAAAAGAAAATTACAGGAACAGCGAATGTGTCTGAAAACAAAGTGATGTATTTATCGTTTCCGTGGGATAAAGGATGGCATTTAATCGTGGATGGAAAGGAAGTAGAAAAGCTGTATTTGAACTGCGGAATGACCGGCATTTATCTAGCAAAAGGCAACCATCAGATTGAGTTAAACTACGAATTGAGATTAGCCGGAAAAGGCACGTATATGAGCATTGGTGGAATAGTGTTTTGCGGGATATTATTTGTGTTTTTCAGGAGGCTAAAACCGAAGGAGTCACAAGAAAATGACAATCAATAAGTTAAGCATAGTGTAAGTTTTCAACTTTTTGCCAAAAAACAGAGGAAAAATTCTTGCACTAATTCTTAATTTACTTATATTTGCAGTCCTAATTTAAAGGAAATAATAATGTTAATAGTACAAGTTAAAGAAGGCGATACCATTGAAAAGGCCTTAAAAAAGTTTAAGAAGAAGTTCGAAAAAACCGGTGTTGTAAAACAATTACGCGCTCGTCAAAAGTTTACTAAGCCTTCTGTTCGTCGCCGTGAAGAAATCATTAAAGCGGTTTACAAGCAAAAGCTTCAAAACGGAGAAATCGAAAAATAACAGTTAAAAACTGTTTAATATCATACTGCCCAAAAGGCATTCTCATTGCATTCCTGAATTGAATTCTATAACTTCGATTCAGGAATTTTTATTTTATGGCCGATACTCTTCTACATAACTTTTTAGATTATATCGCGCACGAAAAGAAGTTCTCCAAGCATACGGCTCTCTCCTATCAAAACGATTTACAGCAATTTCAAAGCTATTTAGAGCGGGAAATTAACCCTGCCGATTTTACTCTTGTTTCATACCTTAACATCAGAGCTTGGATAGCTGAACTCATTGATTCCGGACTGACAGCCCGCACCGTTAATCGTAAGATCTCTGCTCTAAAATCGTTCTACAAATTCTTACTCCGAAACAATCATATAAGCATCAATCCTTTACAAAAAATACAAGGACCAAAAACACCAAAAAAACTACCTGTTTTTGTGGATGAGAACCAAATGAGCGACCTGTTTTCCAAAATTCATTTTGAAGAGGGCTTTGAAGGACAGCGTGATAAATTAGTATTGGATATTCTGTATCAAACCGGATTCAGAAGAGCTGAACTTTGTAGCCTAAAAGAGCAAGATATTGATTTTTACAACCTTACTATTAAGGTATTGGGAAAACGAAATAAAGAA
>CAYQDP010000471.1:0-2608 GCA_964416235.1 uncultured Flavobacteriaceae bacterium
TTTACTTATTACCATATTATTCAATAACTATATAATTAAATTCAAAAGGAGTAGAACCATTTACCGACACACCGGCGCTTGATTGATTTCTTACATGAATCACAAAACCCGCGTTACCGGCCATGATGGTGGTAAAATAGGTAAGGCCCATAATGTCGTTTTTTGGACTCACCACTACTGTTGGTGGATTTGCATATGGCCTGTTGAAAAGAACAGTCATAGAAAGCTCATCAGATGAAGTTGAATACATTTGAAACACTAAAGAAAAAGTATTGACTGCTCTTAAACTTCCTTTTATATCATTATTATTTCCTCCTGTTAATGTTACAGTAAAAGGGAATGACGATAAATTTGTTCCTGATGTACCTACAGTAACTGTTGGGTTTGGACCTGCCGCTTTTAGATGTCCGTCAAAAACGATACTGGCTTGTGATGGTCCGCTTACTATTAAATCATTCGTTGTTCCGGGTCCTCCCTTAATGAAACCCAAACCTGTAGCAACACCATCACTACCTGGATAAAATTCACCTGTTTTCTTAAAAGTAAAATAATGACTGGAAACAAGTGAAGGATCACTAATACGAAAATATTCTTGTACACCAAGTTTTATATAACCTAATCCAACACCACTCCCCGTACCTTCTCCTAAAAACATTCCGGCAGGACCAGTACCCGAACCTGATAAATTAACTAGTTTTAAAAGAGGGCGTGAGCCTGCTGTTAATACAGAGTCGTATACCACCAATTTTGAAAGTGAACTTGCAGTAGCAGGGATTTTCCCTAAGTGCAATGCAGCAGTATTACCTTCCTGCATTAACGCTAGTTTACTGCTTACGCGGTAAGATAAATTGTTGTTTGAATTATCAAAACTCATAAAAGCGTGACTCCAGTTTGTGCTTTCTCCAAAAACTAAACCAACACGACCGGAATTACTGGAAGTAGAAAGGTTAATGTAAGTATCACCAGTTGTATTATGCATGTGAACTTTTTCATTGGCTGAAATTCCGCTCGGCAAACCAATATTTAGCAAATCGGTATTAGTATTAAACTGAACATTCTGACTTCCGGAAATCAAATTGCGTACCCATGGGCCTGATCCGCCTGTTCCCCAATATGCTTTTCCTCCAATGCCTCTAACTAATACATTACCTACTGAACCAGCGATATCATATTGTAAAGAGTCGCGAATAATTACTTTACCTTTCTCAAAAATAGCAGCGTATGAATTATAGGTGTTTGTACCGACAGCTGTTGCATATAAACCAACCGAAATTCCGTTTGCTGTAGAGCTCGAAGAACCAATTGCAACTACACCAACCGCATCACCATTTGGTGATGTGCCCTGACCTAATACTCCCAAAGCTGTACCTGAACCATTAATATTATAACCTACAAAATGCCCTCCTATGATAGGATTTATTGTAATTGAACCAGAATTCGCTGAACTTCCGGTAGAAATTCCTCTAACAGCTGCCGCATTGCCGTTACTATTTGGTTTATACGCGAAGATCGCCGAACTATCTGCCCCATTATAACTTACCACTTTAAATTTGTTATTTGAAACAAACGGGTCTCCTACTGTTACCTTAGTGCCGTTATTAAACAAATTATTGTCGACTTCCCATTTATTAGCTAATTGATTCCAATACATTGTTTGACCTGTAACAGTTCCGGTTGGCATTGCAGAACTTCCTCCGGATTTAGCCGCATATAATGCATACGGCACTGATAATAATTGTGAAACGCCAACAACAGAATAGGAAGTTCCTCCGGCAGGATCAATACTCACCTCAATGTAATATGGTCCGCTCGCCCAATCAATCGCAGACAAACTTCCTGTTACGGCAGTTCCGGCGCCAATTGCAACGGTAAAAATTCCTGAAGAACTTGATGTTACGTTATTCGTTTCTTCATAGGAAACAGTACCGGTAGGGCTGCCTTGTAGAATCTTAAATTTTACACCAATATTAGAAGATGCTAAAATTGTTCCACTCGCATCACGCGCGATAGCTTGGTAATTTATATAATTAGGAGCTTGTGAAAACACTCCTAGGTATAAAAACAAAAATATGTAAACTAAAAAACTTCTCATCTATTCTATTATGAAATAATTAAAATTAAAATAAGTTCCTCCGGCAATTGTTGTAGGGAAAGTTGCTGTGGCAGGTCGATATAATCTAAACACAAACTGAGTTGAAGTTACACTCACCAAATAAAAATACAAGCCTTTAAAATCAGAAGTAGGCGTTAGCATTACAGTTGGCGGAACACTATAACCCTTGTTAAAATTCACATAACAATCAATGTAATTTGTCGCCGCAAAACCTGTTACAGATGTTGAAAACGAAATAGTACCTTTTACGTCTGTTCCTGTAATGGTTGGAGCGAAAGAAGGAATAGTAAAACCACCTGCAACACTAAAACTAAACACCGTTGGAACTGCACCTGTCGATTTAATATGGCCATTTTCAACCCATAATGCTAATGCTGAAGTTCCCAAGGTGCCAGAAGCCGCATGAACCGCAGCACCCTGACCGTTAGTTGAAGAGAATAAAGCGTCTGCAGTATTTCCTGTTAATTGATTCTCGATACGTGCAACAATTCCGTT
>CAYQDP010000472.1:0-2590 GCA_964416235.1 uncultured Flavobacteriaceae bacterium
AAAACAAGTACAACACTATCAGTGCAGAAAATGAAAGTTTAATTTTTCAATTAGAAGAATTGAATTCAACGGTTGGAAACTTTAAATCTGAAGTAGAAAATCTAAATTCTAAAATTTCAGATTACGAAAGTAGAATGGCGGAAATGACTTCTTCAACTACTAGTTCAAACGATCAGGACGAATATATCGACCGTTTGTTTAAACAAATTGATGCTTTAAATGATGAGCGTTTGAATTTGTTGAACGAGAAGGAACAAATGGCTGAACAGTTATTAAAGATGAATGATGTGATTAGTGGTATTTCCCAACATGTTGACAGTCAAAATATTGACGTTAATGATTTGAATAATCACAGGAAGAATATTATATTAGCAAAGTCTTCGAATGGTAACTTGAGTGACAGCAGTTCCATGAAGAAACAAATTAACGAATTGGTGCGTGAAATTGATAAGTGTATTGCTTTACTAAGTGCTTAATTTTTAACGCCCTAACTGTTTTCAATGAATGAGGTTAGTATAAAAGTAGAAATTGCAGGGGGATTATATCCCCTGAAAATCAAAGCCGAAGACGAGGAAAACGTAGTAAGGGTTGTTAGTTTAATAAATACTAAAATTGATGAGTTTGAAAAAACTTATGCAGTTAAGGATAAAAAGGATGTTTTGGCGATGGTAATGTTGCAGCTTGTTTCTCAATATTATCAGAAAGCTGAAGAAGCCGAAAAAGAATTAAGCCATTTTAAGATACTATTAATTGATGTTGAGATGATGTTACAAGAACATCTCGATAGCATTAAAAAAATAGACGAATAATAGCCACGGGCTACACAATTTTATCACGCACAAATTTTATTATCGTTTCATCGAAATAAAGTTTGTGCGTTTTTATTTTGTGGGATGGTGAGGTTGATTGCCGAAAGGTTGTACTAAAACTAAAAATTTAGAAAAAATGAATTTAGACTTAAACATTATAGAAATCAGCATTATTGCCGGGGGTCTTATCCTCGGGCTGATTGTTGGCTTTATAATTGCCAACTCGCGCCTTAACCGAACCGCGCAAAAAGAAAAGGAAAACATTATTAAGGAAGCTGAAGTAAAAACAGAAGCTCTTAAACAGGAGAAAATTTTACAAGCCAAAGAAAAATTCCTTCAACTTAAATCTGAACATGATAAGTCGGTGCAAGAAAAAAATCACCAGATTTCGCAAACAGAAAACAAGTTAAAGCAAAAGGAAAACGAGCTTTCGAAAAAGATTGAAGAGAATAATCGCAAAGATAAGGAGCTCGAAAATTTAAAGAATCAGGCTAGTCAGCAAATCGAACTTTACAAACAGCGTAACGAAGAGGTGGAAAAATTACACCGCCGACAAGTTGAAATGCTTGAGAAAGTTTCAGGATTAAAAGCTGATGATGCCAAAGCTCAATTAGTGGAAAGTGTAAAAGCCGAAGCAAAAACACAGGCTATGGCTTACATTAAAGATATTATGGATGAAGCGAAAATGACCGCTAACAAAGAAGCGAAGCGTATCGTTATTCAATCCATTCAGCGTGTTGCCACCGAAACTGCTATCGAGAATTCAGTTACTGTTTTCCATATTGAAGGTGATGAAATGAAGGGTAGAATCATCGGACGTGAAGGTCGTAACATCCGTGCCCTTGAAGCGGCAACGGGTGTAGAGATTATTGTAGACGATACTCCGGATGCTATTACTCTTTCTTGCTTCGATTCTATCCGTCGTGAAATTGCCCGTTTAGCTTTACATCAATTAGTAAGCGACGGACGTATTCACCCGGCGCGTATTGAAGAGGTAGTTGAGAAAACGAAAAAGATGATTGAAGAAGAAATCATTGAAACCGGTAAACGTACTTGTATCGACTTAGGTATTCATGGTTTACATCCGGAACTAATCCGTATGGTGGGACGTATGAAATATCGTTCTTCTTACGGACAAAATTTATTGCAACACTCACGCGAGGTAGCTAACCTTTGCGCTATCATGGCCAGCGAAATGGGACTCAATCCTAAGGTGGCGAAACGTGCAGGCTTATTACATGATATTGGAAAAGTACCTGATGATGAGCCTGAATTACCACACGCAATCCTTGGTATGAAACTCGCTGAGAAATACAAAGAGAAAGCGGAAGTTTGCAATGCCATTGGTGCTCACCACGACGAAATTGAAATGACTTCACTCTACTCTCCAATTATTCAAGTGTGTGATGCTATTAGTGGTGCCCGTCCAGGTGCTCGCCGCGAAATTGCGGAACAATACATGAAGCGTTTGAAGGATCTGGAAGCACTTGCTTTATCCTACGATGGTGTAGAAAAAACATATGCTATTCAGGCAGGTCGCGAATTACGTGTTATTGTTACAAGTGAAAAAGTAACCGATGCTAAAGCAGAAGAATTGGCATTTAATATTTCTCAGAAAATTCAAACGGAGATGACATATCCGGGTCAGGTAAAAGTAACGGTGATACGTGAAACCAGAGCCGTAAACTATGCGAAGTAAAAACAAAAAATAGATAACGCTGATAGCACAAACTGTTCTTCGTTTTGTGCTATCATTTTTTTTATAGCATGTTAAAAAAGCG
>CAYQDP010000473.1:0-2578 GCA_964416235.1 uncultured Flavobacteriaceae bacterium
ACTTAAAAAAGTATTGCAACCCGGAGAAAAATATTTAGTAAATGTGAGTTACCTCTCCCCAAAAAATTCAGATTTCGGTCCGGGGCAATTAGCTGTTATTTCTAATCGGCATCACTTTAGCTTTGCATCGATACCGGATAATATCGTTACATCTTTAATGGAAGGTGAAGAAAGTTCAAATGTGTTTCTCGGATTAAACTTCTCCATCCTTACAGATTCGTTGTATGGATTTAAATTGATTCCATTAGGAAAAATTCACTACCTTAACTAGATATTTATGCTAGGTGAAATAAAGATTAGCACCCAAATTATTCTGACAAAAAGCAGTATCATAGATAAAAGTGCTTTAGTTGATTTATTGAACGATATAGAAATTTATAATCAAACTTTACGAATTCCATTTCCATACATGGAAGCAGATGCCTTAGCTGCCATTGAGTACAATTTAAACTTCGAAGAAAAAAACAAAAAGCAAAGGAATTGGGTAATCAGAAATACCAATGGCGACCTAATGGGACATATTGGTTTACACTATCCATACGGACTTGATTCAAATAGCAATGAAGTTTATTATTGGTTGGGAAAACCTTTCAGGAATAAAGGAATTATGTCGGTAGTATTAAATACATTCACAGAACACTGTTTCTCAAATTTAAACATCCAAAGACTGGAAGCACCGATTTTTGATTTTAATAAAACTTCTGAAAAAGTTTTATTAAACTGTGGTTACACTTTTGAAAAGGACTTACCCAATCATTACACAAAAGGTGAGAAAATCATTAGTGCTAAATTGTATGCCAAGGAAAAATAAATTAGTCTTTATACAATTATGTTTAAAAAAACAATTCTAATTATCCTTTGCTTTATCAGTTTATATGTTTATTCACAAAACGGCAAAACTTTATTGTTTATTGGAACCTATACGCAAGGCTTACCCGATTCGGGTATTTATGTTTGTGATTTTAATTCCGAAACAGGAGAGATAAAATTACTTAGCACAGGCAAAGACTTAATAAACCCGTCTTATCTAAACCTTTCTCACAACGGACAATTTTTGTATGCTTGTACAAATAGCAAATTACCGCAGTATGGTAAAGTTGCGGCTTTTAGTATTGATAGTTTAAATGGAAAAATACAGTTACTGAATTCACAAAGTAGTTTGGGTGAAAATCCTGTTTACATAAATCCCAGTAAAAACAAAGAGCATGTTGTAAATGTTAATTATACAGAAGGTAACCTGAGCGTATACAAGATTTCGGAAAATGGGTATTTTAGTGAAGCTATACAAAACATTCAGTTTACCGATAGTAGTATCATTCAATCGCGTCAGGAAAAATCACATCCGCATGCGGTTATGTTTTCACCAGATGACAAATACATTATTGTGCCCGACCTCGGTGCCGACAAAATTCGAGTTTTCACATACGACACTAATCTCACAAAACCTGTTATAGAATTCAAAAACATTTCGTGTTATCCCGGGAGTGGACCACGCCATTTTACATTTCACCCCAACGGAAAATTTGCTTATTGCATAGAGGAATTAAGTGGATATGTCTCTGCTTATAAATATGCCAATGGAAATTTAGATTCCATTCAGAGAATATTTTCTTACTCCCGCAAAATAAAAGATTACGCCGGAGCAGACATTCACATTTCGCCCGACGGATTATTTTTATACGCTTCGAACAGAATTGAAAATACAATTTCGATCTTTAAGATTGAAACAACCGGAAAACTTACTTTAATCGGACATCAGTCAACACTTGGGGATCACCCAAGAAATTTTTGCATAGATCCAAGTGGTCACTTTTTGATAGTTGCTAATTTAAGCACCAATTCTATTGTAGTATTTAAACGTAATTTAAAAACAGGATTGCTTTCCAAAACAAAATTTAGTTTAAGCGTTCCCCGACCTTCCTCTTTACAAATGAGGAATTACCGTAACTAGACTCATACTCACCACTTCTTTATAAAATTTCACCACCTGTTAAAACAGAGATTACGTTTACGGTACACTTCTTAGCTTTGTTTTAGTGAGAAGTGTTTTCATATTCATAAAGATAGTTTTATCCATTTATGTTGTGGCGCAAAATGAAACGCCGCAAAAAATAAAAATCAAAAAAGAAACAGAAACAGAAACGAATACCACTACCTATTCAACTGTCATATTAACAGCCGAAAACTCCTTCACGAATCAGGCTGAGTTTCCGGGCGGTTACTCGGCCTTAAATGAATTTATCAAAAAAAATGCTGTTGTACCAAAGTTTGATGATCTAACTTTAAACACTAAAGTATTTGTGCGTTTTAGAATTGATGCCGATGGTACACTCAACAACATTGAGGTTATCAAAGGCTCACCGGATTGCAAACCTTGTAATGATGAAGCTATTCGTTTAATTAAACTCATGCCAAAATGGATACCTGCGGTTGCTTACGGACAAGCAATAAGTTCAAGCATGGTAATGCCTATTCAGTTTAAATTGCAATAAAATAGAGAAAGAATACGCACGAAAGATTTACGCCGAACAAAACAAACAATCTTCGTCGTTATTCTGTTTCGCGAGTTCTTGCATTT
>CAYQDP010000474.1:0-2566 GCA_964416235.1 uncultured Flavobacteriaceae bacterium
AAGTTTAAAGATGATAACGAAAAAAAGTATGGGAAGGATTATGAAGCAGAGCTTTCACAAGCGAAGGAGATGGTTAAATCTGCTAAGAAGGAAAATGAACTAAACAAAAAGACTGTTCCTTTTGATCCTAAAGTTGTTCTGGGAGTTTCTACGCCTCGCGATGAATATCTGGCTTACATTTCTCCAGATGACAAAATTTGCTTCTATGTTCGGAAATTACCAATCAACAATAAAAATGTGGTTTATCAAACCGATAAGGAGCGTGAAGCTTTTATGTTTGCAGTGCGTGATAAAACCGGTGTATTTAATGCCGGTGATGAAATGCCTTATCCGTTTAATGAAACCTCCGATAATCAGGGCGGTTGTACCATTAGTATTGATAACAAATATTTATACTTTGCCATGATGCGTCATGAAGGGGGCGCACAAGCTAATTGTGATATTTATATGAGCCGTAATGTGGATGATGAATGGAAACCATTTCAGAAGTTAGGTCCGCAAATTAATCATCCGGTTTATTGGGATTCGCAGCCTACCATTTCTGCTGACGGAAATACTTTAATTTTTGCGAGTGATCGTCCCGGAGGTTTTGGAGGAATAGATTTATATGTTAGCAAGCGCGATCCTGTAACACATGTGTGGGGACCTGCAGTTAACATGGGTAATAAAATTAATACCAGCGGTAATGAGAAAACACCTTTTTTGCATAGTGATAGTCAGACTTTATATTTCAGCAGCGACGGACATTTTGGTTTTGGCGGATTGGATATATTTTACATTCGTAAGAATGAAAAAGGAGAGTGGGGCGATGCTGAAAATATTGGAAAGCCAATTAACTCGGGTGGTGACGACACCGGCTTTTTTGTAAGTACCGATGCAAAGAGCGGCTATTTCTTTTCGGATGAAGGCGGTAAGGTAAATGGTAAAGGCGTAGGCCGTTATGATTTGTATTCTTTCCCATTATATGAAGCAGCAAGACCGAAGGAAACGACTTTCATGAGTGGAGAAATTAAAACCAAAGAAGGTGATCCGGTTTGGGGAGCAACGGTTGAATTACAAAACGTGAAAACCAAACAAAAAACTAATGCCTTAGTAGACTCTACCACCGGTAAGTTTATGGCAGCTGTTGTGGTAGATAAAAAGGATGATTATATCTTAACTATTAAGAATAAAGAATTGGCATTCTCCTCAGCTTTAATCAGCACTAAAGAAGCAAGTTTTAGCATGCCTCCAAAACCGGTTGAATTAATCACAGACTCTGTTAAAGTGGGAAGTTCGTTTGTGATTAATAACATCTATTATAATACCAATAGTGCTGATTTAAAAGAGGAATCAAAAGTGGTATTGCAAGCTTTTGCGGATTATCTCAAAGAGCATCCTAAGGTAAAAATAGAGATTCAAGGTCATACCGATAATGTTGGTAACGCAAGCGCTAATCAGGCCTTATCTGCCAATCGTGCATTTACTGTGAAAGCCTTAATTGAGTCTTATGGCATTGATGGAAATCGAATAACGGCAAAAGGTTTCGGTTCTTCAAAGCCACTCATAGATAATTCATCCGAAGCAGGGCGTGCGAAAAATCGTCGTACCGAATTTTTAATTACGGAAGATTAATCAGGCAATAGCTTCATTGATGGAAGGCAGTCCTAGTTTTTTTAACGCCCTTACATGCGCATTCAGCGCGTCCGTCAGCGATTTATTTTCCAAGTAAGGAATGTTATACTCTTCAGCGGTTGTCTTTACAATTTCTGAAATGGCTGGATAATGTACATGACAAATACGGGGAAACAAGTGATGTTCCACCTGAAAGTTTAATCCGCCAACATACCAGGAAATGAATTTATTTTTTCTGGAAAAGTTAACGGTGGTATTCATTTGGTGAATAGCCCAGTTGTTTTCGATGGTACCACCCTCATTCGGTAACGGGTAAGTAGTGCCTTCTACAGTATGTGCTAATTGAAATACAGTGGTTAAAATGATTCCTGCTATAAATTGCATCCACAAGAAACCGTATAGATGCGGCAGGAAAGCAACGTTAAAAATCAAACAAGGAATTACAAAAAAGTAACTAAAGTAAATTACCTTATGTCCAATAATTTTCAATAATACGATTCGGTTTTGTTTATCGGTGTTTTTGTTTACACCGTTTCTTTTGTATTGTACAAATTGAACAAAATCTTTAATTAAAGCCCAGTACAAAGTAAGTATACCATAAAAGAAAAACGCATAAACCCATTGGAATTTATGATACCATCTTAGCTCAGTGTGCGGAGAGAAACGCATGATTAATTTATCTTCTATGTCTTCATCCATATGTACAATGTTGGTGTAGGTGTGGTGTAAAACATTATGTTGAAGTTTCCAGTTAAATACCGCTCCTCCGAGTACGTTAAGTGTATATCCCATAATATCATTAATGGTTTTGTTAGACGAGTAGGAACCGTGATTTGCATCATGCATTACACTCATGCCAACACCGGCTAATGCAAAACCCATAACCGACCACATGGTAGCCAATAGCCAAAAAGGGAGTGGAACAAATAAAATGAAAAAATAAGGAACAAGG
>CAYQDP010000475.1:0-2553 GCA_964416235.1 uncultured Flavobacteriaceae bacterium
TAAATACAAAACTGCGCCCCGAACAAATTCATCGCAAACTGCAAATCCGGTCTGTATCCTTATTTGAACCCAGACCCGAATTAAACCATGCCACCAATGCGCTGTGTATAGTAGGCAGAAGAGATTTGACCAGTGGATTATTTTTAGACAGACGTTCATTTATGAACTCCTATGATTATACCAAAGATGCTGATGGAAAATACCTCTTTAATATTTTAAAAGCAGCCGCACCTGTTTGCGGGGGAATTAATCTGGAATATTATTTTTCCAGAGTTGACAATCAAAAATTAGGCGCCGGTACAAAACTACCGCATAATGTTATGGGATTAATAGGTGTAGCGAATGGAATTGATGGCGATTTACGTCCGGGTTTACCAAGTCAAATGATAGAAGTACACGATCCTGTGAGACTTTTGATAATTGTTGAACATTATCCGGATGTAGTTTATAACACAATTACTAAAAATCCTGAAACTTACGAGTGGTTTAAAAATGAATGGGTGCATTTAGTTGTTGTTAATCCACAATCAAAAACATTGCACCGGCTTGTTAATGAGAAATTCGAATTATATAAGCCTACAACTTTACAGATTCAAAAAGTTAGCGACTTAAATAAACTGTTTGAAAATTCTTCAGAAAACTTACCGGTTACTTTAATTAATTAAAATTAAAACTATGACTCAGTTATTAAATTATTTTATAATTATGCCATTACTGGCTTATCTGGTTAGTTTAATGGTGCCCAGAAAAAACGAAGCACTAATGTCGGGGATTGCATTTACTTCTATTGGAATTCACCTTGTGAGTTTCATTGTGTTTTTTGTTTTATGGATAAATAATGGACACCCTACATTGAATTTAAAAGATTTAGTTGTTTACAAATCTACAGGCTATGAATTCTTTATTGACTTCTGTTTTGATAAAATCACGGCAGTTTATGTACTCGTTGGTTCCTCATTAGCATTTATGGTAACTATTTACAGCCGTTACTATTTACATCGTGAACCTGGATACAAACGATTCTTCAATACAGTTTTATTATTCTACCTTGGTTACAACATAACCATTTTTGCAGGTAATCTTGAAACTCTGTTTTTGGGATGGGAAATACTAGGGATATCTTCGTTTTTACTAATTGCATTTTACCGAGACCGCTATTTACCGGTTAAAAATGCGGTAAAGGTTTTTTCCATTTATAGGATTGGAGATATTGGCCTAATTTTAGCGATGTGGATGAGCCATCATTTATTTCATGAAAATATCACATTTATTAAAATGTATAACTATGAACTTGTACACGAACATTTACAAAGTCATACGTTGGTAGGTGTATTTATCTCACTCATGATATTAATTTCCGCTGCAGCCAAATCAGCTCAACTTCCATTTTCATCTTGGTTGCCTCGTGCGATGGAGGGACCTACACCTTCATCAGCTATTTTTTACGGTTCGCTCTCAGTTCATATTGGGGTTTTCTTACTTTTACGAACCTATCCCTTTTGGGAACAACAAACTTCCGTAAGAATTCTCATTGCTGTATTGGGATTGTTTACTGCAATTATTACAACTCTAATTGCGCGCGTTCAGTCTTCGGTTAAAAGTCAAATAGCATATGGTTCCATTTCTCAAATTGGTTTAATATTTATAGAAATTGCAGCCGGATTAGAAAACATTGCACTATTACATTTTGCCGGAAATGCTTTTTTACGAACTTATCAATTACTTGTTTCGCCATCTGTGGTAAGTTACCTTATACGCGAACAGTTTTTTAACTTTACACCACGACAAAAAACAATTGAGGATTCCTTTCCCAAACGTTTAGAGTATTCAATGTACATTCTCTCATTGAAAGAATGGAATTTAGAATCCTTTATTTACAAAGCATTATGGAGTCCGTTTAAAAAAATCGGCAAAAAACTTAACTTCATTAATGAATTTAGGTTACTGTACTTATTTCTTCCTTTATATACTTTAGGCATTTTAAGCTGGATAAGCGATGATTACATACCAAGTTCAATTCATGATATGTTACCGTCTGTATTTTCAATTATCGGAGTGTTAATGGTAATTAAATCTTATACAGAAAGAAAAAATGTTTTTGTAAGCTGGTTATTAATTATCATGAATCACTTTTGGATTGCTCTGGCTATATCATTTAATGAACATTTCGAGTTTCACGAAACACTTTTGTATCTAAGTGGAATAAGTGTAGGTGGTTTAATAGGATATTTCAGTCTTAAGTGGCTTAAAAAAACAGAATATTTCGATTTAAATCAATATCACGGACACGCCTATGAGCACCCTAGATTAGCTTTACTTTTCTTGATCGCATGTTTAGGGCTTTCCGGATTTCCAATTACTCCAACGTTTATTGGTGAAGATCTAATCTTTAGTCATATTCATGAAAATCAAATACTGCTCGCTTGTATTACTTCCTTTAGTTTTATTTTGGATGGATTAGCGCTGATAAGAATTTTCTCACGCGTATTTTTAGGTCCGCACACAAAAACTTATCATGAAGTAGCCTACAAATCTTCCTAATCATGAAAAAGG
>CAYQDP010000476.1:0-2552 GCA_964416235.1 uncultured Flavobacteriaceae bacterium
AGCACAGGTGGCTATTGATTTTGGCGGAAGAAACTGGATTGAATGGGACGCAAAATTCAATAGGGAAAAAGTTGGAGATATGCCTACAGAAATGTTTTTTCACTTTTTCAAATCCTTTAGTGATGCGTCAAAATGCAATTTAAATGTAAAAGCTGAAGGCGAAAATGAGCACCATAAGATAGAAGCAATATTTAAATCCTTTGCCAAGGCGGTGAAATTTGCTTTAAAAAGAGACATTAACAACAATGAATTACCAAGCACTAAAGGTCTTTTATAATGAAAGTAGTTGTAATTAAATACAATGCCGGCAACATTCAGTCTGTTAAATTTGCATTAAACAGATTGGGAGTTGAACCAATTGTTACAGATAACATTACTGAAATTAATGCAGCCGATAAAGTTATTTTTCCCGGTGTGGGCGAAGCATCAAGTGCCATGAATTATTTGAAAGAGAAACAACTTGATCAGGTAATTAAACAACTTAAACAACCTGTATTAGGAATTTGTCTTGGCATGCAATTATTATGTAAACATTCGGAAGAAGGTGATACCAATTGCATAGGGATATTTGATGCTGAAATTAAAAAATTCAACTTTGGAAAAGATAGCGAATTAAAAGTACCGCAAATTGGCTGGAATAAAATTTTTAATCTCAAATCTGATTTGTTTAAAGGAATAAAAGAAAAAGATTACATGTATTTTGTTCACGGATACTATGCCAATTTATGCAATGACACTATTGCTGTTACTGATTACGGAATAAATTACTCGAGCGCGTTAAACAAAAATAATTTTTTTGGTGTTCAGTTTCATCCGGAAAAATCAGCGGATGACGGTCAAAAGCTATTAGAAAACTTTATAAAATTATAAGATGGATATTATACCGGCAATAGATTTAATAGATGGAAAATGCGTGCGCCTTACTCAAGGTGATTACGACAAGAAAACCATCTATAATGAAAACCCTTTGAAAGTTGCTAAACAATTTGAAGACATTGGAATTAAACGATTACACTTGGTGGATTTAGATGGTGCTAAAAAAGGAGAAATTGTTAATCTGAAAGTTCTTGAAACAATTGCTTCTAATACCGGACTCGTAATTGATTTTGGTGGTGGTATTAAATCCGAACAATCGTTGGAGAGTGTTTTTACTGCCGGTGCTAATCTTGCAACAATAGGAAGTCTGGCTGTAAAAGAACCTGAAGTGTTTTTCAGCTGGATTGAAAAATACGGTGCCGGCAAAATTATGCTTGGCGCAGATGTAAGCAATAATAAAATAGCTATTGGTGGATGGCTCAAGACTACAGACATAGATGTACTAGACTTTATTAAAATTAATTTTTACAAAGGCATAAAAAATATTTTCTGTACCGATATATCTAAAGACGGCATGTTACAAGGACCTGCTTTAGACCTGTACATGAGTATCATGAAAGAAATACAAGATTTAAAAATCATTGCATCCGGTGGCGTATCCAACATGAAAGATGTTTTAGCTTTGAAAAAAATTGGTTGTGGCGGCGTTATTGTAGGCAAAGCCATTTATGAAGGAAGAATAACAATTGACGAATTAAAAAACTACATCAATGCTAACTAAAAGAATTATTCCTTGCCTAGATATTAAAGATGGTCGTACCGTGAAAGGTGTGAACTTTGAAAATATCCGCGATGCCGGTGATCCTGTAGAATTAGCAATTCGTTATTGCAAAGAAGGTGCAGATGAATTAGTATTTTTAGATATTACTGCAACCAATGAAAAACGTAAAACATTATCTGAATTAGTATCCCGCATTGCTCAAAATATAAACATACCATTTACAGTTGGAGGCGGCATTAGCAGTGTAGAAGATGTTTCTGTATTATTAAACTCAGGCGCTGATAAAGTATCTGTTAATACAAGTGCCTTTAAGAACCCACGATTAATTGCTGATATGGCCGCGCAATTTGGCAGTCAGTGTGTAGTATTAGCGATCGATACAAAATTTGAAGACGGCGATTGGTATGTATACTTAAATGGCGGAAAAGTAAAAACAGAAACGAAGGCCGTGGACTGGGCTAAAGAAGGCGTTCGATTAGGGGCTGGAGAAATTCTATTAACCTCCATGAATAATGACGGCACCAAAGCAGGATTTGCCAATGATATCACTAAATTAATTTCTACACATGTAAATGTGCCTGTCATTGCCAGTGGCGGCGCAGGAAACATTGAACATTTTAAAGATGCATTTATTAAAGGTAAAGCCGATGCTGCATTGGCAGCGAGCGTTTTTCATTTTGGAGAAATCAATATTAAAACATTAAAACAAGAATTAAGAACCTTTGCAATTGAAGTAAGAATATGAAACCAGATTTTACAAAATATAAAGACGGATTAGTTCCGGCAATTATTCAGGACGCGGCCACCAAAAATGTGCTTATGTTAGGCTTCATGAATGAAGAAGCACTAAACAAAACTCAGGAACTAAAAAAAGTAACTTTCTTCAGTCGTACCAAAAACAGACTTTGGACGAAAGGTGAAGAAAGCGGCAATTTTTTAAACGTTCAATCTATCA
>CAYQDP010000477.1:0-2544 GCA_964416235.1 uncultured Flavobacteriaceae bacterium
AATAGGGAATGAAGAAGGCTTTAATTCTATAGTTGTTTCTTTCATATTGCCATCCTATATAGGCCAGCGCATAAAAGATTACTTGTAATATGAAAAAATAGGTGTAAGTATAACCATATACTAAAGCGCCTGCAAAATTTAAAGGAAGTAAACAAAATAATGCTAAAGGAGCAAAAGTCCAACGTAAAACACGGTGAGAAATATATTGGAACGTAAACAAACCATGATTAAAAATATTAAGTAGCGATTTTAAGTAAATCATAGCTTGAAATCCCCCAGCGCATATTCGGATTTTGCGTTTTAACTCTTCCTGAATATTAACTGAACCGAATTCTATCGCAAACGCTTTCGGCTCATATGCAATTTTATACCCATCAATTACGGTTTGTAAAGAAATAACAAAGTCGTCTAATATAATGTTGTCGGGTATGGGTTTATAAAGTTCTCGTCTGATTGCAAATAATTCACCTGCGGCTCCAGCAGTGGAGTATAATTGAAAATCCATTGATTTTAATTTAGACTCATATTTCCAATAAAGTCCTTCTCCTCCTGCAGCTGCAGATTTGTTTAAGTGATTTATAACTTTTTTTTCTCCTGATACGCACCCAATCTTTGGATTTGAAAAGTGTTTTACTATTTCTATAATAGAATCTTGATTTAGCAAAGTATTTGCATCTGTTAGTACAACAATCGGACTGTTTATGTACATCATTGCTCGGTTAATTGCAGCTGTTTTTCCTTTCCTTTCCGGGCTGTACAATAATTTAGAATGTCCGTAGTTTTGAATTATTGAATTTGTTTTATCTGTAGAACCATCTGTTATTACAACAATTTTTAATTTATTTCTTGGATATAATAAGCTCACCGAGTTTTTTAATTTTTCTTCAATAACTTCTTCTTCATTATATGCTGCTATTAATAATGTCACTTCCGGAATTTCTTCTGTTATGATTTCGGAAGGTTTAATAAACATATTTTTAATTTTAATCATTAAAAAAAGTATTATACCGTATCCAATATAGCTGTAGGCTACAATCGCAACTAAGGATATAAATATTATGTCAAATGTTCTCATTGGTATATTTTTTAATCATTAAATTCTTGTCTTTTGTATTTATAAGTAATACTTCAAGTTTTATTTGTTATTCATGTCAATTCGAAAAGTGTGCCAAACAATTATTTTAATTGAAAGCGTCTGCAAAATTCAAGTGAATTGAATATCTTATATAGCAGGAAGTCAGTTCATTAGAGCTTTTGCAGTCTGAGGAATTATTGAGAATTAATAAGTGTTTATAGAGGGTAATTGGCAAAATGATTCCCAGTTTGAAAAATATTTATCCCAAATATGGAAGTTAAAGACTTACGCATAGTGGTTTAACTTTAGTAGTAATTAATTTAATAAATTCATCCGGGAAAACTTTAACTTTTTATTTGCGTATAAGTAAAAAATTAAATCTATGTACTATATCATTTCAAAACTTTGTTATTTCTTATTTGAGCCTTCAACAATAATTATTCTAGTGCTTTTGTACTGTTTAAGATTATGTGAAACACGCAAATTAAAACAAGCAATTTTCGTTGCGATTGGTTTTGTATATCTATTTTCAAATGAATTTATATTTGATGTAATTGCAGGCAAGTGGGAATCACAATATATGCAAACTGTGGTTGAATCTGATAATTTAGTTTATGAAGCAGGGATCGTTATGGGAGGGATTTCCAGACGTCAACCACATTCAGAAGAAATTCAGTTTTCAAGAGCAGGGGATAGATTATTTCAGGCAATTAAGTTATATAAGGAGGGGAAAGTAAAGCGTATAATTTTTTCCGGAGGTTCTGGTAACTTGTACCAACCTGAAATAAAAGAAGGTGAATATATCCGAAAGTATCTTCAACAAATTGGAATGCCTGACTCAAGTTTTATTATAGAATCTGTCTCAGATAATACATATCAAAGTGCCGTTAATATGGCGCAGTTAATTAAGAGGTTAGGATTAAGCAATTCTAAAATCTTGCTTATTACCTCTGCTTGTCACATGCGTAGAAGTATCGCGTGCTTTGAAAAACAAAATATTGATAATGTGATTCCTTATGCCACTGATTTTTATTCAGGTAAACTTCGTTTTGAATTTGAGCATTGTTTTTTGCCGGAAACAATAACAATGGCTAATTATTATGTAATTCTTCACGAAATTATTGGTTATACTATTTATAAATTACTTGGTTATTGCTAATTATAAATTAAGTTTATTTAATTCGTTTACGGCAAAATTAACCGCACGAGCTGTAAGTGCCATGTATGTTAATGAAGGGTTTTGGCAAGCCCCTGAAGTCATGCAACTACCATCGGTTATAAATATATTTTTCACATCATGCATTTGGTTGTGTTCATTTAAAACTGAATTACGTGGATCTTTTCCCATTCTGGCAGTTCCCATTTCATGAACAGCTGATCCGCCCGGAGAATTATAATCAAACGGCTTAATATTTTTAAACCCCGATACCGCTAGCATTTCTTCGGCAGTTTCCATGATGTCTTTTTTC
>CAYQDP010000478.1:0-2540 GCA_964416235.1 uncultured Flavobacteriaceae bacterium
GACCGCTTCCACAACTGTATTAATGGCGGTATCATAGCCAATTGTAAAATCGGTCCCTATTAAATCATTATCAATGGTACCTGCACAACCTACTATCGGAATATTGATGCGCTTAGATAATTCGATGGCGCCTTTAAAGCTTCCATCACCACCAATGATAACCAGTCCCTCTATGCCGTTTTGCTTTAAATTATTCGCAGCTTGATTTATTCCTTCCTCTGTCATGAAACGCTGACTACGCGCCGTTTTTAAAATGGTACCTCCGCGTTGAATTATACCGGAAACGGAAGTCGTATTCAGCTTCACAAAATTGTTATCAATTATTCCTTCATAGCCTTTGTAAAAACCAAGCACCTCTAAATTTTGATGTACAGCAGTTCTCACAACAGCACGAATACAGGCGTTCATTCCGGGTGAGTCGCCGCCAGATGTAATGATTCCGATTTTCTTCATGGATTTTCTCTCTTCAAAGATAAACTTAATATCGCCAAAAAACACTTAAATTTACGGAATGCCGCGTATTTTAGCCATTGACTACGGAAGTAAACGTGTTGGATTAGCCGTTACCGATCCATTACAAATGATTGCAAGCGGACTTACAACGGTGCACAGCAAAGATTTAATAAAGTTTTTAGAAGACTATTTAAAAAAAGAAGCGGTTG
The DNA here is from genome assembly GCA_964416235.1 of uncultured Flavobacteriaceae bacterium. GTDB lineage: Bacteria > Bacteroidota > Bacteroidia > B-17B0 > Aurantibacillaceae > JAHEYG01. Next base: position 663 of record CAYQDP010000478.1, read on the forward strand.
AGTGTATTGTTGTTGGAGAACCTAAAACCTTAATGAATGAGGCTTCAAACAGTGCGCGCTTTATTGAACCTTTTGTAAAACATTTAACGAAGAAATTCCCATCTATAAAAATTGAACGTTACGACGAACGATTTACCTCAGCCCTTGCACAGCAGGCTATGTTAATGGGCGGCTTAAAGAAAAAAGACCGTCAAAACAAGGAAACCGTTGATATGGTGAGTGCAACGATATTATTGCAAGATTACCTTGAATTTATTAAGCGATAAGTCCCCCCTTATTAGAATTAATTTTTGTACTTTTAAACTTAATTTTTTATGACCGAAAAATCAGAAGATAAAATACGTAAAGCCTTTGCAGAAAAGGATTGGAACGATATAAAAGCATCCGACAGCTGGCAGATTTTCAAAATCATGAGTGAGTTTGTAGAAGGTTTTGAAAAGATGAGCAAAATTGGTCCGTGTGTATCCATTTTTGGATCTGCACGTACAAAACCGGATAACAAGTATTTTCTTTTAGCCGAAGATATTGCTTACAAATTAACGCAAGAAGGTTACGGTGTTATCACCGGTGGCGGTCCGGGTATTATGGAAGCTGCTAACAAAGGTGCAAAACGCGGGGGAGGAAAATCGGTAGGTTTGAACATTGAATTACCTTTTGAACAAAAGCCCAATGATTTTATTGACCGAGATAAGAGTATTGACTTTCATTATTTCTTTGTGCGCAAAACCATCTTCTTAAAATACTCACAAGGATTTATTGGTATGCCCGGAGGAATGGGAACCATGGATGAATTATTTGAAGCTTTAACTTTAGTACAAACACATAAAATCGCGCAGTTTCCTGTTGTATTGGTAGGAAAAGAATATTGGACCGGATTAATTGAATGGATGAAACACACCATGCTGGAAAAAGAACATAACATTAATGCTGCCGATCTTGAATTATTTAAAATTGTAGATACCGCTGATGAAGCTGTGAAGCATATTGTGGATTTCTACAGCAAATACTTATTGAAACCAAACTTCTAATTCTATTTTTTTATGGCTGTAAAAAAAGCAAATACGAATGCCACAACCAGTGAACCCGCTATAAACACCCCTGATTTTTTTGAAAATCTGGGAAGTAAAGCTATTTGGGTTTGTTTTGGTTTAATTTCATTAATTGCATTTTTTGTTTTTAAAGATTACTTACTTCAAAATAAAATATTCTTATTTAAGGATATTGGAAGTGATACACTCAATGGTACTTTACCTTACCACTATTACATGGCAAATTACTTCGCGCAAAACGGTGTACCAACTTGGTCGTTTGCAGAGGGAATGGGACAAAGTGTATTTGCAGGATTAACACGTGATCCATTTATAATTGTTTCGTATTTGTTCGGCACGAAGTACATTCCGCAAAGTTTTATTTATTTAGAATTAAGCAAACTTATTTTAGGCGGAGTGGTTTTCTTTATGTTTTTAAAAACATTAAAGGTTTCTAACTTCTCTGCGATTTTAGGTGGTGTTTTATTTTCATTCTGCGGCTTCATGATAATTGGCGCATGCTGGTACTTATTTACCTATGAAGCCTTAAACGTAGCGATGTTGTTACTAGGCTTCGAATTATTTTATCAGAGAGGAAAATGGTTTTTGTTTGTACTCACCATCTTTTTGGTGGCGATTTCCATGCCATTTAACTTATACATTTTCGGATTATTCTTAGCTGTATACAATGCTTTCCGAATCATGCAAGACCCAACAAAAACCTACAAAGATTTATTAATCATGTATGGTAAACTTATTCTATTGGGAGGAGCAGGATTATTATTAAGCGGTCCGTTTTTATTGAAAACTATGATTCAGTTATTGGAGAGTCCGCGCGGTAGCGGCGGTA
>CAYQDP010000479.1:0-2536 GCA_964416235.1 uncultured Flavobacteriaceae bacterium
AAGGGGTATGAAACATAATTCGGTTGTTAGAATTTGTAAAAGTGTAATTGGCATTATAAACATTGGTGAAGCCTGTAAGCTGAGGTGTGGCAGCACTTAAATTAGATAATGTGGTGTGTTTAATATTCAGATTGAAAAAACTCGCTGTACCGCCTGCATTAATGCAATTCAATAAAATACCATCAATATTCCCTGCCGTAAAACCCGAGAACGCTAATTCAGCAGCAGTGTAAATAACTTGAGACCGGCCTGATTTTTCATTCGTTTTAAGGAGTTCCGGAATTTGAATAATACCTGCGGTTAATGCAGTTTGTGTTTCTGTTATGACACTATTCAATGTCACATTAGTTTGGTTGTATAAATAATAATCATATAAAGGGAAATTGGTATAGTAATACGTACTTCCCGAAAAATTAGAAATAATATGACTCGGATGAGTTTGCGCTGCGTTTTCGGTACGCGACGAATCGGCAATGTAAGTATTACACGAATAATCCCACTCACCGCAACCTAAATTGCGATTAGATTGCGTTGATACCAATCCGTTTTTACAACGCATGTTGTACTTCATGATGATTTTCTCGTAAGTGAGACTGTTATTCGGGAAATTAATCGAGGTGTCTCGCGTCGCACTTCCGTATTTGAAAGCCTTCACTACAATCGTATCACCAACAGATTGCGCGAAGGTTGCAAGTTCAGTTAAAAGCAAAAGAGTAATCAATAATTTTTTCATGCGTTTTTTATGATAATTATAGTTTAAAAATCTGGGGATATTCAAATATAACTAAAACGTTTTAACAGAGAGGGATGTTTTCCCCCATTTTTTAAGTATTAATTAACTTTTTTGAGATAAAATGGGATTGCTATGTTTGATAATGTAAGCATAAAAGTAAATTAGTGAACAGGAAACTCAGAATCGCTATCTTTGAAAAGTAAGATCTTGTTATGAAAGAAAAGAAAACTATTTGGACTACAATTACCGGTGGATTAGCATCCATAGTACCTATTTTATTTTCGGTATGTAAAGGAGGAGCTTGTGTTGGCGTGTGTGTGAGTCCTGTCGCTTCTTTATTTGGCGTTTCATCAGCTACTATTGCTGCTTCTCCAATTGTTAACGCTATAGAACCATTGTTAATTGCCATTAGTGCAGTTTCATTTACGGTCTCTTATTACTCGTTATATGTGTTGCCAAAGTACAATACATGTTCAACAGGTGATGCCTGTGCGTGCGGACCAAGTGACAGCGAAAAAAGAAAGGTGAATATTACAAAAGCTGTATTTTGGATTGGTTTAGTATTGAGTATTGGTTTTCTTAGCTATTTTGAATATCAAAAATATCAAGGTGCATCCTCAGAGCAATCGTCATGTACAACAGAGTGCGCGCCCGGCGAATGTGAAACGGGAGAAGAGGAAGCATCGGCATGCGGACCAAATTGTGATTCCACTTCATGCGAATAGTATCGCTTCTCGCATTTATTAAATTGTTTTTATTCCTGTAACTTTTAAGAAGTTAATTGTTATATCTGTTACATGAGAGTGATAACAGTAATAGCAACTTTTATATTCTTCAATCTGCAAGGTCAAGGCGTGTTTAACGATGGCGATTATGAAAATGCAGATCCGTGCGGCGATGAAAACAGTTCTTTAGTAATCAATAAACGCGCCGTACCGCGACAATACCTTCGTGAGAGTGATGTGGCCTGGGAAAAACGTGTGTGGCGTGATTTGGATTTAAAAGAAAGACAAAATTTCTCTTTGTATTATCCAACAGAGTATTTGCCTTGTCGACTTTCTTTAATACAAATTGTAAGTAAACATGTGTTGAGTGGCGAACTAATCGCTTTTGAAGATGAGAGTTTTTATAAACCACTCGAAATTTCTGCGGTGAGAAATAAAATTCGTGAGACGGGAGAAATAAGTGAAATCACCTACGACGAAGAAGGGAATCAACACGAAACAACTCGCGCGGTGACGGATTCTGTTTCTTTTCTCAATCGTGTTACCAAAGTAAGAATATTGGAAGATTGGTACATGAATAAACAAAATTCGAATTTGGAAGTGCGTATTGTGGCCATGGGTTTTTATGAATTCCTTCCGGATAAAGACGCGTACAAGGAATTATTCTGGGTGTATTTTCCTGCTTTACGGAAGCAATTAAGTAAATACCGCGTGTTTAACGGCAAGAACAATGGCGATTATTCCTCTTTCGATGATTTATTCTTGCGCCGTGAATTTTCCAGCTTAATTGTAAAAGAAAATAATGTGTACGATCGTTCCATCAGCGAATACTGTAATGGCATTGACGCCTTATTGGAATCCGACCGCATCAAATACGAAATTTTTAAAATGGAACAGGATTGGTGGCAGTATTGATGGATGTTTAATGTTTAATGTTTGATGTTTTATGTTTAATGTTTTGTGTTTAATGTTTTATGTTTTGGGTTTATAGTTGATGGTTTATAGTTGAGAGTTTATAGTTGGTAAGTACAAAATTCAACACTCATAACTCATAATTCATCAACCTATTCCTTCACCA
>CAYQDP010000480.1:0-2530 GCA_964416235.1 uncultured Flavobacteriaceae bacterium
AGCGTTTATGATGTAAAAGGTAACACTTGGACTGCTCCGTTAAATCTTGGTCCACAAATCAACACTGCAGGTGACGAAATGTATCCATACGTATCTAACGATAACAAAACATTATTCTTTTCATCAAACTTCCACCCTGGTATGGGAGGTTTAGATATTTTCAAGGCCGAAATCGGGGCTGATGGCAAATTCTCAAAATCACCTGAGAACATGAAGTCACCGATTAACTCAGGAGCTGATGATTTCGGAATCGTGTTTGAAGGTAATAAGCAACGTGGATACTTCTCTTCTAACCGTGAAGGCGGTAAAGGAAGTGATGATATTTGGTCGTTCTTCTTGCCACCATTAAACTTTAACTTAAAAGGTAAAGTTGTATCAAGCGGTGGAAACAAAGGAGTTAATAAAGGTGAGCCTGTAGCTAATGCTAAGATTAAATTAGCAGGTAGCGATGGAGCTTTAAATGACGCTGTAACTTCTAACGATGGTTCTTATTCTTTTAAATTAAAAGAAAACGTGTCTTATACTGTAACTATTGAAACTAGTAAACAAACAGTTTCTGCAACTTATAAAGATGGTTATTTAGCAAGTAAAGACATGGGTGCTTTAACTACTGCAGGTGAATCAGTTTCTAAAGACTTTGTTAAGGATTTCGAATTAACTCCGGTTGAGCGTGAAATTCGTTTCCCTGAAGTATTATATGACTTAGGTAAAGCCGATTTAAAACCAGAATCTAAAGATTCATTAAACTTCTTATATCAAACTTTAGTTGATAACCCTACAATTATCATTCAGTTAAGCGCACATACAGATAGTCGCGGTTCTGATGCTAAAAACCAAGTGTTATCTCAGGCTCGTGCTCAATCTTGTGTTGATTACTTAGCAAACGAAAAGAAAATTCCTTTAGCTCGTTTAACTGCGAAAGGATTCGGTGAAACTCGTTTATTAATCACTGATGATGTAATTGCTAAAGCTAAAACTAAAGAAGAAAAAGAAGCATTACACGCTAAAAACCGTCGTACAGTATTCGGTATCGTAAGCTGGGATTATGTTGATCCTAATGCTCCTAAAACTGCTACTCCAAACAATCCTACTAAGCCTAAAACCGGCGATGAAGAGGAAGAAGAATAAAAAATTAATATTTTCTAATAAAACCCCCGGATTATCTTTCGGGGGTTTTTTATTTTTATAGAGTGGGTAAGAACTTTGTCGTATATAAATCATCAGCCGGAAGTGGGAAAACTTATACGCTTGTTCGCGAATATCTGACACTTGCGCTTGCCGACTCCACCATAAAACCTTTTCACTACAAAAAAATCCTTGCCCTCACATTTACTAATAAAGCTGCCGCTGAAATGAAATCCAGAATTTTGGAAGCGCTAAAGGACATTTATATTCAGAATTCAAAATCATTAGCGCTTACAAATTCTCTATGCCAAACTTTAAATTTATCGCAATTCGAACTACAAGAACGAGCTCAGTCATTACTAAGTGAAATCTTACATAATTACTCTGACTTTGCAATTGGCACCATTGATAGTTTTACGCACAAAATCGTAAAAACATTTGCCTACGATTTAAAACTTCCTGTTAATTTCAATATTGAAACGAACACTTCGGATTTTTACCAAAAAGTGATAAGCACCCTACTCTCAAAAATTGGCGAAAACGATGAGCTTACTAAATTACTAATTCGTTATTCTTCAGGAAACGCTGCCGACAACTCATCATGGGATCCAGAAGCACGCCTAATGGAATTTGTTGCTCTGATTCAAAAAGAAGATTCAGGAATAAATATTGAGAAACTTAGAGATCTTTCTACTGAAGAACTCGAGAAGGTTCAACAAAAAATACAGGTTTACTTATCACAGTTTAAAAAAACAGTTAATGAAGCCGGACAAACAGGATTAAAGCTCATAAAATCGAATAAATTAAAAACACACCACTTCCATTATGGAAATTCGGGTCCGCAAAAAATATTTGGTAAATGGGCTGCCTTTAATAAAGGTAAAATAGAAGATATTCTGAGTAAGCGTACTCTTGATTGTATAGAAAAAAACAAATGGCATAACGATAAAGCAGAAGCTTCTGACATTGAAAAAGTGATTAGCATATCTCATCAATTAAATCAAACTGCAAAGGAAACTTTAGCATTCATTGGATTAAACAAGGAGAAGTATAGTTTATATCTATTGATTGAAAAAAATATTTACGCTCTAATTTTACTTAATCAAATACAACAATTAAGTAATGAGTTAAGAGACGAAGAGCAAGTTGTTTTTATTTCTGACTTTAATTCTAAGATTGCAAAAATTGTTGCTAATGAGCCTGCGCCTTTCATATATGAGCGATTAGGAGAGAGATATAGCCATTACTTACTCGATGAATTTCAAGATACCTCTACTCTACAATGGCATAATTTGCTTCCGTTAGTAGATAATTCGTTAGCCTCCGGTAATTTCAATTTAATTGTGGGTGACGGCAAACAAAGTATTTACAGATGGCGTAATGCTAACGTAAAACAATTTAGTCG
>CAYQDP010000481.1:0-2526 GCA_964416235.1 uncultured Flavobacteriaceae bacterium
ATAAAGACGAAATAAAGGTGATGCAAAACCGTATTTCTGAAGTAGCTTCTAAAAACTCATCGGCTGATGTTTTAAAACAAATTGAACATTTTCAGAACCAACTTATTATTCAGCGTAATAATATTGATGAATTGTGTCATAGCATTAATGATCATGAAAATTATCTGGAAAACAGGGTAAATGAAAACCCAACGGCTGTTGACCACCGTAAAGTGAACGACCATCCCAAAATGCGTGATAGTTATAGCTCCTTCGATAAAGTGTTTAATGAATTACGCAAGGAACTGAATACCTTTTTAACAAAGTGGATGTAAGTATAATACAAGTATATAATGTGATTTATTTAGTTTGGGGCTGCGGTTATTCGCGGCCCTTTTTTATATTTAAGCATGGAAGTAGAAATTATTTTATACGTTAGTAACCTCGAGAAGAGTAAAGTATTCTATAGTTTAGTTTTAAACCAACAACCTGTTTTAGACGTTCCTGGAATGGTAGAGTTCGAATTAGGAACTGCAATTAAACTGGGTTTGATGCCAGAATCCGGAATTGCAAAAATAATTTGCCCGATACTCCCCCATCCTTCATCAACTCATGGAAAACCGCGTTGCGAACTCTATTTTAAATGTCCAGATTACCAAGATTATTTTAATCGGGCACTTAGTGCCGGTGCTTTATTAATAAGTCCTGTTATCGCTCGCGACTGGGGACATATTGTTGGATATCTGGCTGATTACGACGGCCATGTTTTGGCTTTTGCCGGTGATTACTAAAAAACTGATTAAAATCATAATTACTAACTGACCTGTGTCAGTATTCCTAATATGGGTTTTGATGAAATTTGTTTAACACAAATAAACATAACCTATAAATACTATACTATGGCAACAATTACAAAAACTTACAGCAATGTAAACGAAACAAAAGTACAAGGTGGATACGATGCCTTCTTGAAAAAATTAAACTTCAGTTACTTTGGTTTAATTAGCATGACTATCACATTTGGCAGTATCCTTGGCGGGATAGCTGCAATGCAGATTCTTGAGAATGATGCTCCAATCTGGCAATTGGCTATATGCATGACTGCCGCAATGGCAAACAATGTAGCAGCTATCGGACAAGCGCCAATTAAGTGGTTATTCAATACTTTCTGTATTACAACAGTACTAAATGCTTTACTATTATTAGTTAATCTGTAAATTATAATAGCCTTAATAACTAAAAAGCCCCTTTTTTATAAGAAAGGGGCTTTTTAGTTTTCTAACAATTATCATTCAAATGCCATTCGGCATACGACGTGGCAGTTTCATCAAGCCTCAATGATTGCAATGTGTAAGATTTTTGACTCAAATGCGGGGCTAATTTATTTTTAAAATCAATCAATAAGTTTTCGCAAGAAGGCTGAAACGGCATAAACAATACCCTTTGATAATGATCCAATAATGAATCGGTAGCTTTGTTTCTAGCTACCTCAGGCAACACCAGAGCATGATCATATTGTTGAATAATCAGGTCGTTGACAATTGCCTTTAGGTCACTAAAATCTATAATCATTCCATCCTTTGGATGACCATTTTCCTGAAGTGCTTTTCCCTTAATTGTTACGCTGAGCTTATATGAATGGCCATGAATGTTTTTACACGGACCATCATGCCCATACAATGCATGCGCCATTTCAAAAGTGAATACCTTAGTTACGCGTATCGTTTCCCGAGATCCGGAAATCATAATTTATTTTTTTACAGGTGCACTTAATTTAGCTATCGATTCCAAATTATCGACACCCCAATTTTTCAACTCTTCTTCCGTCCATAAATCAGGGAAGAATATTCTACGCTGATATCGCGGATGCATATACTTTTTCCAATCACTACCGCCTGTTGCTTCTGCTTTCTTTCCTCCGCTCTCTAAATAATGTTCTGCTGCATGATAATGCGCCATTACCCACCGAACATTAACTGTATGGTCATAATGACGCATCGCATTGATTAAACCAACATCGTTCTTTACTGCATCTGGAAGTTTTTTATAAACGGTATACAAGTTGGTTGTATTGTACTCCTCCATTTTATCAATGAAGAAATTTTTATACTTTTTCTCAAAATTTGTAATTAAAGTGTTTTTCTTCCCGGTTGAATGATCTTTACCGGCTGCCTGCCAATACAAATGATTATAAGCGTGCTCATATGGCGTATTGCGATCAATTGTAGCACGGAAACGATAATCAATTAAGTTGATTAGTTCGGTTGAAGCGAACTCTATTAATCGGTATTGGGCGCTTTGAAAACCGCTGGCCGGCGTTAATGTATTTCTAAATTTCATATATTGCTCAATCTCCATACCATGCTGCATAATACTGAAGGATGAAGAAAGCATGTCGAAATAACGGCTGATGCGCATTAATTTCTCGGAGAAAAATGCTGCTGAGATATTTTCGCCTGTACAAACCTGATCAGCTTCCCATAATATCATCTTAAACAATAATTCGTTTATCTGATGATACATAATGAAAACCATTTCATCCGGCAC
>CAYQDP010000482.1:0-2521 GCA_964416235.1 uncultured Flavobacteriaceae bacterium
AGACTACTGTTTTGGTAAACACACATCCTCTCGAATCAATCACACCAATCACATAGTTACCCGCCGGTAAATTAGTTAAAGGAGGCGTGACTGAATATGGTCCGCCATTCACATTATATGAATACGTTGGCGTTCCTCCCGTTACCGTACCCAATGTAATACTTCCATTGCTCAAGCCACATGTCGGATTTATGGATGTTGTCGCTAATGCCGTTATCGGTGGACTGTTCGTAATGCTGGTTGTAAAACTACTCTGACATCCAAAATTGTTTATCATCGTTACTGTGTAATTTCCCGCGGCTAAACCTGTAACTGTTTGTGTAGCCACACCAACGCCATTCACACTATAGCCAGTTACAGTCTGACCTACACTCGTATTGCTAATCACTATACTTCCATTGTTGAATCCGCAACTTGCGTTACTTGGGGTTAAAATTGCTGTTGGTTGCGGATTAATGTTAACAACAGCTGTTGCCTGTGTTGTACAAATTCCAACAGAGCCAATTACTGTATAAGTTGTAGAGGCATTTGGAGTAGCCACCACAAACGCACCATTCGTTGTATTTAAACTTGCACCCGGTGACCAAGTATACGTAGTCGCGCCGGCAACGCTGAGATTGGCGGAGCTTCCTAAACAGACCGCTGTGGTGGTTGGTGTGACAGTTAATGTAGGGGGAGTAAAGTTTGCCGGAAGGTTTATTGTCATTGTTCCACGACAGTTAGTTGTAGTGTTTAGAACTGTTGCCGTATAAACTCCGCCTAAGTTGGCCGTAATTGGATTGGCGTTTGCACTACCTACAATTCCCGGACCAGTCCAAGTGTATGTGTGTCCTGCCGGACCGGGTAATGCACTTATTTGCGCCGAAGGAGTTGTACATGAAAGCGTATTTGTTATAGATAATGTTGGAGTAAGAGTAGCTGTACAAATTACACTTGTTGTCATAACGGTCGACGCAGGAGGACAACCTGTTTTACTGATAGTACAAGTATACACACCACACTGGTTAACCGTTGCGGTTGCGCTATTCACACCACTTACAATTCCGGGACCAGACCAGGTATAAGAGAGTGGACTTAATGTTGAAGTTACTATCACGTTAGCCGTACCACCGGTACATCCAATAGGTGTACTAGTACTGGTGTTAGCCACAGTAGCAGTTAATGGTCCGCATGGAAGTGGACAGTTCGCAAAGTCACCTGCGCCATAACTATTTGTGCTTGTATTAGTGAAATTGATAGTTGTTCCGGTAATATTCCCGGCATATAGCCCACCTGTATTACTTACAATTACCTGATTTCCTACAATGGCAAATCCACCACCCGCACTAATACTTGGCATACCCGTCATGTTGTAGGTACATAATTGTGTTCCGGTTGGACCGTACATGGTCATTGATTGAGGTGTAGTTGTTTTAAGAATATAAAAATTACCGCATCCATCAGCAACAACGTCATAAGGACCTCCACCACCAAATGTTCCGATTGTCATTAACAAAGTAGCAGGCCCTGTACCGTTGTATACATAAATTTGTCCTGTACCACCATTCAAACCATAAATTACTCCACCACCACCGCCAAGGTTCACTACAGGCATAGAGTGACCTGTATTAATCCAAGCCGTACCATTCCACCAAGCCATATTACCTGCAATTGTTGTATAAAAAGTTGGATTGGGAAATGCAGCATTTAAATTTGGACCATAAGATAATCCAGTTCCGCCGATAGGAATAGCAGTATTGCTTGGATTTGTGGCACTCAAAGGCAATGCAGGATTATACGCCTGAATTGGACTAGTATGGAAATAAACAATATTGTTTGGACATGCAGGTGGAGCTTGAGCAATAAACTCCAAGCTAAATCCTAAACAAACTAAGACTAAAAAATATAATTTTCTCATGGGGAGAGGGGGATTTCAATTAGTATAAGATACTAATATAGAAATAAAGGCGAAATGTCGTCTGATTTCCCCTAATTGAGAAGAGGGATTAGCTCAATCAATGATTAGCTACGCTCGAGAGTGAGGGTATTAACAAGTAATCAGCATCTCATTTTCAGACATTTAATAAAACGCTGAGGGATTGCTGGCAGCATTCCAGTAGACAGTAGGTCGCTTGATTTTTTGGTCCTTTTTATACAAAAACTGATGATGATTTTCATCCAACATAGGAATATGGCAATTGATGGGCTTAAACCATTTTTTTGGAATAAAAATCATGTCATGAAACAACTTGTTTTGAACAAAATTTCGAACTTGCTCCGCGTCAATTCCAATGTTAGCTTGCACATTCTGCGCGTAACCAATATTTGCTTTCACTTGAACACTTAGTAATCCGTGAGAATGGTTTGTATACACGCCACCAATTGTATCCATGTAACCAATATGTGGAAATGTTTTATCATCTCTCACCGCATTACCCATTTGTCCTGTCCACATTGTGCAATTTATTGCTGCTTGAAATTTATTTTCATATTGATATTGAATTAAAAATGCTCCGGTCCGGAAGCGATCTAAAGTTGGACG
>CAYQDP010000483.1:0-2519 GCA_964416235.1 uncultured Flavobacteriaceae bacterium
GATAGTATTTCAGGCCTTGCGGCAAAATATGCCATCGCTAATGAATATGATAAAATGGTAGCAGGCATTGGTGCGCAAAACACCAATGCATTTACTTCATTCGATGAAACAGTTTATATCAATGATATTCCAAACAACCAAATTGAAAACTGGTTGAAGATTGAAGCAGAACGTTTCCGTAAACCTGTGCTTCGATTATTCCACACCGAATTAGAAGCGGTGTATGAAGAAAAAAACAGAGGGCTTGACAGTGATAATGATAAGGCTTGGGAAGCTTTGATGTCGAGCTTGTTTCAAAAACACACGTATGGTACACAAACACCAATTGGCACAATTGATCATTTGAAAAATCCTTCAATGAAGGAAATCATGAAGTATTACAATAAAAATTATGTTCCGAACAACATGGCTATTATCATGGCCGGAGATTTTGATCCGGATCAGACGATAAAAGAAATCGAAAAACATTTTAATGTTTTTGCCAGTAAACCTGTAGAACCTTACAAATATGTAAAGGAAGCGCCTATTACGTCCAAGATTGTAAAAGAAGTATACGGACCGGAAGCTGAGAATTTATCTATGGCCTGGAGATTTGACGGGGCCGGAACACGTGATGCCGACATGATTACCATTATTAATTCTATACTAAGTAATGGCAAGGCAGGTCTATTTGATTTAAATTTAAATCAGGCTCAAAAATTAATTGGTTCGGGTGGTTTTCCATATATCTTAAAAGATTATGCCACACATATCCTATATGCTAATCCAAAAGAAGGTCAATCTTTAGAAGAGGTTGAGCGTTTGATTTTAGAGCAATTGGAGAAATTAAAGAAGGGCGAATTCAGTGACTGGTTATTAAAAGCTATCAATACTGATTATAAACTTCAAAAAACGAAAGAACTCGAGAATAATATGTCACGCTCATTTACCATGTTGAATGCATTTAAAAACAATATCAAATGGCAACAAGCAGTGAACACAACCGAGCGCTTATCAAAAATCACTAAACAAGAGGTGATGGATTTTGCTAAGAAGCATTACAACACGAACAATTATGTTGTAGTATTCAAGCGTAAAGGTGAAGATAAGAATGTGGAGAAAGTAGAGAAGCCGGCTATTACACCTGTGGAAGTTGACCGTGATAATTCCTCTCCGTTTGTTAATTCAATTTTATCGAGTCAGCCGAAGCCGATTGAACCACGCTATATTGATTATGATAAAGACATTCAGAAAACTAAATTAAACTCAGGCATTCCGGTATTTTATAACAAGAACACTGAGAACCTCACATTCGAAATGTTTTACGCCTTTGACATGGGCAGTAATCACGATAAGAGCTTGCGTATTACAGTTGAGAGTGTTCCTTTCTGTGGAACAAAAGAATTGACTGCTGCTCAGGTTAAAGAAGAACTGTACAAACTGGGCTGTTCGTTTGATATTTATGTAAGTGAAGATCAAATGTGGGTAAGCCTGAACGGACTAAGTGAAAATTACGAGAAGGCCGTGAAATTATTTGAAGACGTTCTGATGAATCCTGTTTTAAAACAAGAATCCCTTGATAATTTAGTATCAGACATGATTAAGAAGCGTGAAGATGCTAAATCAAACAAGATGGTAATATTAAGAGAAGGTTTATACAATTACGCAGTTAACGGTCCAATTAATCGTTTCACTTATAAATTAAGTCCGGACGAAATGAAAAAAGTGACGGTTGACCAAGTAACAGCGAATATAAAAAACCTTACAAGCTATACTCATCGCGTTTTATATTATGGTCCGGATGACATACAAACCGTGAGTAACAAATTGAACTCACTTCATAAAGTACCGGCAACATTAAAGCCTATTCCATCTGAGGTAGTTTTTAAAGAAGAAGAATTAGGTAATAAAGTGTTTTTTGTTGATTTTGACATGAAGCAAGCAGAAATTGTAATGATTAGCAAAGGTGAAAATTACGATGCTTCCAAATTACCTCAGATAACATTATATAATAATTACTTTGGTGGCGGAATGAGTAGTGTTGTATTTCAGGATTTAAGAGAATCTAAAGCCTTGGCTTATTCTGCATACTCCACCTATTTAAAACCAAACACACCCAAGCGCCGCTACGTAAATTATTCTTACATCGGCTCACAGGCCGATAAATTAGCTGAAGCATTAAAAGGCATGAGTGATTTACTGAATGAAATGCCGAAGGCGGATGTGTCCTTTAATTCTGCAAAAGAGGTTGTGCTTCAGGAAATACGTTCGGAAAGAATTACCAAATCAGGAATTCTATTCAATTATGAAGAAGCTGTGAAGTTTGGCAACAAAACTGACGTTCGAAAAGAAATTTTTGAAAAAGTAAGTACTATGAATTTTGATGAAATGGCTAAATTTCAGGAATCGATTATCAAAAACAAACCCGTAACTGTATTAGTTGTTGGGAGAAAAGATAAAATCGATTTTCAAACTCTAAGTAAATATGGTGAAGTAAAAGAACTCACCCTAAAAGATATTTTTGGTTATTAATATTTGTA
>CAYQDP010000484.1:0-2513 GCA_964416235.1 uncultured Flavobacteriaceae bacterium
AAAGAGGGACAGAAAGATGGCTTTGATGGTATTTTGGTTTGCTTTGATCAAAAGACTAATTCCATTACCTACGCCGCCGCTAATAACGCACCAATACTTATTCAACAAGGCAACTTGACGGAGTTGGATGCTAACCGCATGCCGGTAGGAGTAGGCGAACGTAAAGAGAATTTTACCCTTTACACCATTGATGCCAAACCCGGCGATGTGTTATATCTTTATACAGATGGTTACGCTGATCAGTTCGGCGGACCGAAAGGCAAAAAATTTAAGTATAAACAATTGAATGAACTGTTACTTGCCATCCATAGCAAAACAGTAACTGAACAGCATTCAGAATTAAAACATGCCTTTGAAAATTGGAGAGGGGATTTAGAACAAGTGGATGATGTTTGCTTAATTGGTATTAAGATTTAATTACTATTCTGAAGCAAGCGTCATTGTGATGTAATTCTAACCAAATTCAATTCTTGGCCTTAAACTAACTAAAGATGCCCAAGTTGCCTAAATCTAAATTTTAGGCGGTGCTTCGGTAAAATCGCCTATATTTCGACGAATTATTTCGTAACCCTCTTGACTTTAATGGGTTGTTTTTGTATCATTACTTTAAATTTAAAACCCTTTAGTAATGAAAAAATCAATACTAACATTAATTAGCGGATTAGTTATTACATCATCAATAGCACAGCAAGACTGGCGCGAAATGATGCAAGATCCTAATGCGAATTTTTATGATATCAAAAAGGCAGCTGATGCTTATTGGAGTACACACGACAAAGACGAAAAAGGTTGTGGTTATAAACCATACAAACGTTGGGAAGCTTTTATGGAGCCTCGCGTTTATCCTACAGGTAATATGTATTTAGCGAGTCAAACTTGGGCTAACTACGAATCATTCTTAAATCAAAACATGTCTACTGCTAAGCAAGGCAATAACATGATTGCGTCTTCTACCTGGACTGCAATGGGACCTTTTGGAGCAATGACCGGTTCTGCTTGCGGTTTACCACGTAAGGCCGGTCGCGACAATTTTATCACTTTTGATCCAACTAACTCTAATACTTATTGGGTAGGTGCTCCGGCGGGAGGATTATGGAAGACAACTAACGATGGAGTTTCTTGGACAACAAACACAGATAATTTAAGTGTGATAGGATGTTCAGATTTAGCAATTGACCCTACAAATACAAACATCATGTATTTAGGTACAGGTGATGGTGATGCAGGTGATACTTATGCAATCGGCGTTTTAAAATCAACAGATGGTGGTACTACGTGGGCAGCAACAGGATTGAATTGGGCAGTAAATCTGCAACGTGTAATTCGCCGAGTTATTATTCACCCAACAAGTACACAAACTTTGTTAGTAGCATCAAGTGTTGGGATTTGGAGAACAACAAATGGCGGTACTACCTGGACTCAAATTACAACAACTAGTACTTATGATTTAGAGTTTAAGCCAACCGATCCAAATACAGTCTATGCAACCACTGCTTCCGGTTTTTATTTATCTACTAATGGTGGAACATCATTTACATTAATCTCATCAGGTATTCCTACTACCGGTGCAAACCGGATGGCTGTAGCTGTTACTGCTAACGACCCTAATTATGTTTATGTATTACGTTCTTTAAATACAACCAGTGGTTATGGAGGTTTATATCTTTCTAATAGCAGTGGAACAACATTTACAGTAATGTCAACTACTCCTGATATTTTAGCAAACTCTTGTGCAGGTACTGCGGGTAACGGACAAGGTTGGTATGATTTGGCTTTAGCAGCGTCGCCTCTAAACAAAAACGAAGTTATTGTAGGAGGTATTAATCATTGGAGAAGTACAGATGGTGGTGTAAACTGGACAAACATAGGATGCTGGAATAGTACAGCAGCTAACCCACCGTATGTACATGCTGACGTTCATGAAGTAGAATATACTCCGGCAGGTGTTCTCTATTCGGCAAATGATGGAGGGATTTATCGTTATACCGGTACAGCTTGGACTGATAAATCTAGTCCGCGAAATATTGCACAACAATATCGTATTGGATTATCCGGATTAACCGCTGATTATTTTATCACTGGTCATCAAGATAATGGTACAAATTTATTTAATGGTGCTACATATGCTGCAAGATATTGTGGAGATGGTATGGACTGTTTCATAGATAGAACAAATAATAGTAATCTATTTGGTGCTACACCTCAGGGAGGTTTCTTACGGTCGACAGATGGCGGTAATACTTGGGGTAGTGCTCAAACAGGTATGAGTGGAACTGCTGGATGGGTTGCACCATGGCATCAGGATCCTGTTACTGCAGCAACATTATACGCAGGAAGAAGCCAAATGTTTAGATCAACCAATTCGGGTGCTAACTGGACTCAATTAACAGCAACTGGTGGTTCAGGAACCATTGTTGAATTTGCAATTGCTCCTTCAAATAATCTGTTTATATATTTTATTCTTGTAATTTCATTATTAAAAACTACAAACGCCGGTACCAGTTGGACGAATG
>CAYQDP010000485.1:0-2511 GCA_964416235.1 uncultured Flavobacteriaceae bacterium
CCAAATATCGATAAGATAGCTGCAGTTGGGGTTGGTCCGGGTTTAGGAACAGAATCAGAAACAGAAGTAGTCATTAAAAAATTACTCAACTACTCCGCTGCTCCTATCGTTTTTGACGCGGATGCCATAAATATTTTAGCTTCCAATAAAACCTGGTTGAGTTTTTTACCTGCTAATTCGATTCTGACTCCACATGTAAAAGAATTCGACCGTCTCACAGAAAATCATCGAGACGATTTTGAAAGATTGAATAGTGCCAAACACTTTTCCTTAAAATACAATTGCATTGTTATCTTAAAAGGAACTTACACGCTAATTACAATGCCTGACGGAAATTGTTTTTTTAACTCTACCGGTAATGCAGGATTAGCAAAAGGCGGCAGTGGTGATACACTTACCGGAATTATTACGGGATTAATAGCACGTGGATACACACCGCCTCAAGCTGCATTATTAGGTGTATTCGTACACGGACTTGCCGCTGATTTATGCTTAAAGAAAATAAACATAGAAAGTTTATTAGCGACAGATGTTATTGCAAAATTAACAAAGGCATTTGAGAAACTTTACGAATAACAAATTTACGTCGCAGATTCACACCTAGTACTTAGCGCCTTCAAGGGCTAAATTAAATCCCGATTTCTTCACTTCATTTTGAAATGGTGCTAAGCGCAGCATCGGATTTGTATGATTAAAATGAATAAAAACCAATTTTGATTTTGTAAGTGAACTTTCATCACTGAATAATTTCATTGTTTCACTGACCAACGGATGAGGCACTTCCTCAATTTTTCTGCCCTTTAATTCATCTATAGAATAGAATGTGGCATCCAAAAATGCATAATCCACTTTTTTAACTTCCTCCACAATATTCTTATTCCATTTTTGCCATTTATCTATATCGGGAATAAATAAATATTTTTTCTGTCCCGCTGAAAAACTGAACCCTGCTGTTTCACTGTATTCATCACGATGTGGGACGGTAAAAGCATTAACAGAAATGGAATTTCCCAACACAACTGTAGTTTCAGATGTCAACTCCTTAATCGTAATATTTTTTAAACTGACCAATTGACTCCAAGGTCCGTTTTCCTCCAGGAATTTTTTCATTTTAGGCAAACAATACACAGGAACTTCTTTCGTATTAAAAACTTCACGGCCCAAATTCATTAAACCGGTATAATGACCGATGTGAGCATGTGTAATAAATATTCCATCCGGTAAATAATTATATTCAGACTTTGTTAAGTCCTTAAAGAGCTGTAGCTGCTTAGTGATATCCGGAGTGGCCTCAAATAACCACCATTTCTTTTCATTAG
The DNA here is from genome assembly GCA_964416235.1 of uncultured Flavobacteriaceae bacterium. Classification (GTDB taxonomy): domain Bacteria; phylum Bacteroidota; class Bacteroidia; order B-17B0; family Aurantibacillaceae; genus JAHEYG01. The sequence goes on from CAYQDP010000485.1 coordinate 1,320, forward strand.
GAGATACCAAAGCTAAAGCGACAATATTTCTCTTTAATGAATCGTTCTTCCACGCACTTTTGCAGCATTCCTTTTCGCAACCTAAATGAGGATAACCACCATCCTGTGCAACTCCTAATACTAAAACGAATGGCTCTTGTGCATTTATCTTTACAATAAAAAAGAAAATGGCAAGTATATTGAAGATAACTTTCATAATTTGAAGTTTAGAATTATTGATGTTGGATTACATTACCCTCTTCATCCAAACTTAAAAACGGATTATAAGCAAATTCCCAATAATTACCCTCCACATCTGACACATAACCTCTATAGCCTCCCCAAAATACTTTCTCAGGCGATTTAATGATTTTAACGCCATTTGATTTGAATTTTTCAAAGAGTTCGTCTATTTCACTCTCAGAATTCATATTTATTGCCAAAGTGAAGTTTTTAAATCCAGTGCCATCATCAGGAACACCAACATCTTCTGCTAATTCATGCTTTGGATATAATCCAAACATGAAACCATTTAATTTGAAGAACACTATTCCGTCGCTGTCTTTCATCGGTGTCCAACCAAATTTATGGATATAAAATTCTTTCATGGCATTTAAATTATTAACGCCAATGGTAAAAAAAGAAATTCTTTGTTTCATGTTATTGCTTATTAATCCAACGATCCACTTGCCAGGTTAGCAAACTCGTTCCAACACCTACAATGATACCTGCCAACACATCACTACCGTAATGTGCGCCTAACCGCATGCGTGAGTAACCAACTAATCCTGCATAGGTAAATGCAGGTACCGCCACATACCATTTTTTTGTACTCATGGTTAAGGCCGTTGCCGTTGCGAAGGCGCAGGAGGTGTGTCCTGATGGAAAAGAAAAACCGGATTTTCGTGTTCTTAATGTGATTTGATCGGGATAATCCGTATAAGGCCTTGGTCTTTTGATGGTTCTTTTTAAACCTTCCGTTATAACAATGTTCGCTGCTAAGGCAATAGCTGTTTTATATCCATTGCGCATCATCGCATCATCTTTATCAATATAACCTTTTAACCAAATGCCACCTGTACTTAAGGCCATGAATGGATACACGCCATCAGAAGTCCAACGCATGGTCTCATCCCATACAGGATGGTCATTAGCATTGATACTTTTTAATATTTCAAGATCTGAATTTTGGGAACGTAGAGCGAATACGAAA
>CAYQDP010000486.1:0-2491 GCA_964416235.1 uncultured Flavobacteriaceae bacterium
GATTTTCATATTATATATTAATTTCTCCGGTTAGACTTACATTTCCCTTTGATGATTCTATCAGGTTTCTTACTTCATAAAGTTCTTTTTGCAATTGACGAATACGAGTCTCTCTCATTTTGATATCTTCTTCGTTCTGGCTACTTGCAATTTTATCTTCATGAAACTTAACTTTCACATGAATCATCTTAGTTATTAATTCCAGTGATTCCTTTCGGCTGAAACTGCCGTTCAATAAGTTTATTTTCATATGATTATTTTTTATTGTCCTTGTCCTAATGAGAATGCCGGTTTACCGTCGAAAGCGTAGAAATTTTCTGTTTTAACTACATCTACATTCGCCTGAGTAGCTTTCGACAATAACTCGATGATGTCTTTCTGTGAAATTCCTTTTTCAGCTTTACCTTTAAAGCGGCAGCGCCAGTGGTCGGTACAGAAAGTTTCGTTAAATCCTTCCGGCCATACTTTGATGCCGCGGTTAGTAATCATCGCTAACTCAGCATTCGTATTTTGAATTTCATTCACGCGAAGGGCTAATTCATCAGCGCTTGTACCCGGCCAGTGAACAAATAAATCTACGCCCAGCAATTCTTTAGCAGCCGGTTGCTTCCTTTTGAATTTAGGCAGATTCATTTTAGCGGTTTTATTGTAAGCTACCGGCGCGAAAGTTTGAGGAGTCTTTCCAATATTTGAAATCACCGCATCAGCGAATTCACTGGTACTTACTTTGCGCTTACTCACGCCATCTTTATAGATATCGTAAGTGTGTATTCCATCTTCAATGGTACGCAACCACGCATTCTGTACTTTCTCCGCCACATCCGATTGTCCGATATGTATGAGCATTAAGATAGCGCCTTGTAATAATCCGGAAGGATTAGCAACATTTTGCCCTGCTCGTCTTGGCGCTGAACCATGAATGGCTTCAAACATAGCGCATTCTTCCCCAATATTAGATGAACCTGCTAAACCTACAGACCCTGCAATCTGTGCTGCCACATCAGATAAAACATCACCGTATAAATTAGGCATCACAATCACATCGAAAGCTTCCGGCGTATCTGCCATCTTCGCAGCGCCTATGTCGATGATCCAATGCTCATTCTCAATATTAGGATATTCAGCTGCAATTTCATCGAATACTTTGTGAAACAAGCCATCTGTTTGTTTCATGATATTGTCCTTAGTAAAGCAGGTCACTTTTTTGCGGCCGTTAATTTTAGCGTATTCAAAAGCGTAACGGATAATTTTTTCGCAGCCAGGCCTACTTATTAGTTTCAAACACTGTACTACTTCATCTGTTTGTTGATGTTCAATACCCGCATATAAATCTTCTTCATTCTCACGAACAATTACAATATCCATATTAGGATGCTTCGTACTAACAAATGGATGTAAACTTTTACAAGGTCTTACGTTCGCGTATAAACCTAAAAACTTACGTGTAGTTACATTTAAACTTTTATAACCGCCACCCTGAGGAGTAGTAATTGGCGCTTTTAAAAATATTTTATTCCTGCGGATAATGTCCCAGGATTCCTTTGCAATACCTGCGGTATTTCCCGACAGATACACTTTTTCTCCAACTTCAATTTCATCAATTTCAATTTTTGCACCTGCGGCTTTAATAATTTTTAAAGTGGCGTCCATAATTTCAGGACCGATGCCGTCGCCTTTTGCTACTGTAATTCGTGTCATAGGGTATGTTTTTTTAGGGTTAATATTCTACTTTAACTATTGTTTTTACAGGAATAACTTTTCCTCCTTTAAGTGTTACATGCTTTTCGTTGGTGTACCAAACGGTGGCTTCCATTATGTTTATTTTGTTATTTTGTTTGATATAGAGTTTAACCTTATGCTTGAAATTATTACCAAGACTCATGGCATTCAATAAGTCGCGGTAACGCTTCGATTTTTCATCCTCATGGGTAAGCACATCAGCAAGAACCTCTTCATTTATTCTTTCTATTTTCTGCAGTGACATTTTCCGCTTTAGACGGAGCACGCGCTGGTACCAGCGGTTTTTTAAGGTGGCGGGTTTATAGTATTCATAGGTTTTGATACCGGCCCAAGAAAAGGAATGTGTTTGGTTGTATTCGTGCAAAAACTTCACAAACAACACCAGCAGGCTAAAACCGATAAAGAGCACCATGAAAATGTGATGGGTAGCGAAATCGGCCAGAAATACTTTAATATGATTAAAACGCGGACTAATTATAAGAACTAAGGAAATGACGGTTGAAATCATCAAAAAAGCAATTATCCACTTGTGCACCTTACTCAAATTAGATTCTCTTGTTTTTACCGGACTATTCATAGCGTTTTATTTTATAGAACAAAATTAGGTACGATAATTCATATAATTTTATTTATCTTTGTTATACTATACATAAATTATTTTTATGAATTATACCCTTAACCAACTTCAGATATTTCTTAAGGTAACAGAAACACAAAGTATCACAAAGGCGGCCGAAGAACTTCATTTAAC
>CAYQDP010000487.1:0-2487 GCA_964416235.1 uncultured Flavobacteriaceae bacterium
TGATAGTTTTTCACCAGCTGAAGTGACTTCTTGATTATTTGCTGACGTTGTAATTTTGCAGATAATCCAAACCACGTACCAGGCAATGGGTTATAAAAGTCAAATGATAACACATTGTACTTTTTTTCGCCTGTTTTATCGGGCTTAGAAGTCGTCTTAAACTTTTCGGAAAAAGAATGATAGGTAAAATTCAATAAAGTTACTTTGGCCCGACTTGAGAGTGCATTACAATATTCATGGAAAAATATTCCCGATAAAGGATTACTTACATCAAACCATGCCGGTATTACCAAAATGTGCATATTAAATTTTAGGCGTAAAGACAACCCATTTCATGATTCCGTTGCGCTCCGTGAAAAATGTTTGAACCTGATCATCGGTCAAACTACCGCGCATGCCTAATTGAGCCATTTTTTTAAATGTATTCTGACTGTAAATTTCCGTTGCGTTGTGTGTGTTCGCAAATGCAGCTTCTACAGTTGGAGATATACGTTCATTATATAAATCATGCATTTCAACTAACACATCACAATTTTTTAAATTATTTACAGCATCCTTAGTAAAAAGTTCCATTTCGTAACCCTCACAATCACACAAAACAAGAGAACGCTTTGAAAAATCGAATTTGCTCAAAGTATCAGGACTACAAAAAGTTTCAAAACGAATATGATTATCCACTTTGTTTAAAATAGCCATTTTCTTACATGCCGCTAATGCTTCTTCATTAATGTCGTAAGCATAAACGATTGCATTTGGCTTTCGCATGGCTAGCCCAACAGCATAATAACCTTCTGCACAACCAACATCTATTATATTGGCATAATCATTCTTTAATAATTTTTCGAGTTCGGGATTAATTTCTGCTTCATAACAACCATGTAGTTTAGGATACATTGCGCTACCGAATGCGATAAAGTCAGGATATTTCATTCCTTTAAATGGTCCATCCTTCACAATTAAATCGCTATAAGCCTTTCTTAAAGGAGCTTCCTTAGCTTGCATGATTGCGCGGTCAGCTTCTATTTTTATCAGATCCTTTTCAAACTTAAATCTATTGAACACCTTGTAAAAAAACTTCAAAACAAACCAAGTTGGCGGAAATTGTACAAGCGGACGAATAATTGCTCTCATTATTTTAATTTTAATAATTCCTTTATGTAATCAACTGTTTGCTGAGCTTTAACACTGTATTCTATTTTTGGCCTTGCCAAACGTGAAATTACTTCCGGATAATTTGGCACACTCAATACGGAATTAGCAAATTCAACTATTGTTTTAAAATTAATTGGTGTTTCATCAGCCGGTAACTGCAGAATAAATTTATTTATTTCACTTTTCTCTATGAAGTCTGTATCCATATAGGCAATTACATTAGGAAATCCACGCATTAAGCTTTCCCTTACTTTCAATGGAGTGGCTTCCTTTAAATCCTTTCGATGAACGGCCAAGGTACCTATAGATAAATGATACTCTTGCAACTTTGTATTCAATTCATTACCACTCATAGGTGGTAAAAAATGAATTTTATCAGTTAATCCGTTCTTCTCTGCATATTCAATATCTCCCTGATAAGTATAACCAATTATATCAACTCGCAATTTTACAGGTCCATTGTATTCCTTTAAGCCATTCATTAATCGATCTAAACCATGCCAATTGGCACCTGTACCTAACAACATAAATAATCTTAGTTCCGTTCCGTCATACTTAACCGGTTTAATTAAGAGTGATTCATTATACTTGATACCGTTTGTAATAACCCTGTTTTTATACCCGGGAACAAGTTTTGATTGATAGACTGCAATCTCATTAGTAACAGCAGTAGCCGCAAGCGCATTTTGTCTTACCTTTTTTCCAAAATACCATTCGCAAAATAAAGGCCACAATTTTCCTTCAAAATAATATATAAAATAACCCGGTTTTAAACTGAATTTTAAATTAGCGCGTCGTAGATTGATTTGACCGGCGTGCTCAGTATACTCAAATGTATTGTGTTCAAAAATAATTTTGTTCTTATATTTCTTAACGAGTTTATGCAGAGAGTAACTTGCAATATTGTATCTGAACAAAGCAACATCAAATTCTTGTTCTGATAAAAACTTATCTAAATTATTCACTTCGCTTCTTTCCACATCAAACGAGTAGAAATACTTTCTTGGTTTTAATTTTGGTAATTTCTTAACAATATAATTAGGCAAGTAATAATAGTCTTGTTCAATTTCGTCGGAAAACGTAACACCCAGGCATTCTACACCTTCAATTTTACTTAATGCATCCACCTTATCAAGATCCTTTTTAACGAATCCTTTGGTGTTATGCTTTAAGTCGCCAATGAATGAAATGAAAATAATTTTTAATGGTCTTTTAGTGCTTTCCATAAAAACTAGGCATATTTATACGCCATTAAAAGCCTCCATTTTTGTGACTTAACGTAAGTGTCGCCAGGATTCTCAACCACTTTTACGTCAAAATGACGGGAGGCCTTTT
>CAYQDP010000488.1:0-2487 GCA_964416235.1 uncultured Flavobacteriaceae bacterium
GAGCACCCATTAATGTAGATAGTTTTGCGAGTCCTTATAATAACACAAGACAACTTACTACTTCGTACAATGTACCACTTGGCGACGATCATGCTTGCACAATACAGGACAACAAAACACCAAAAACTGCCAATGTGCCTGTGTTTACACCGGTTTGGACATATATGCTGAAACACAATTTAGATGTAGGAATAAATGAAACTAAAGAAACAGTTAGTAAGGCTTTACTTATAAAACCAAACCCAATTGAAGATGCAGCCGTAATTGATTTACCGGAAAACGGATACATCTTAGAATTATTTGATATCAGCGGAATGAAAATACAGGAATTAGAAACGGAAAGTAAAACCCTAAGAATAGATTTATCAGAATTAAATAAGGGAGTTTATTTTATAAAAGCTACGAGTACTCAATCGGTATTAAACGCCAAAATCGTAAAGCTTTAAATCAATACTCCACTTCCATCCTATCACTAATAATACCCTCGGCGCCGGTGGTATTAATTATATTTATAAGTGGCAGAACTTCTTTAATATTTGGCTATATACTTTACTGATATATTTCTTAAAATTACATTCATAAGAAATCTTGATTAATGAAATACACCTTACATATAGTTTTTATAATGTTTACTCTTTTCAGCAAACATTCACTCGGACAAATTACCATTCAAATACACAACAAAACCGGCTATAACGTTTATAATTTAAACTACCAAGGGTATTATTTAGGCGACTTAAATAAAGACAAAGTGAGTCCGCTTTATTTATTGGACTCAATAAACATAGTGCCTTCTGAAATAAAAGGAAATATTAAAGAATTTGACTTGTACGAATTAGAATTTCATAATTGGTGCGGCACCGGCAGAAAGACCTATAAAGACACTACTTTTGTATTAGATTTAATTCTGAATGAAGGGCAAATAAACAAACCTACCATTAGCCTAATGTATCACGAAGATTAAAAAGAAAGTTTTTAAACGCAAAGTATGGATTTAATTAATAGTTAGGCTATCAATACTCCAGTTCCGACCAATCACTGATAATATCCTCAACTCAATTACAGAAATTGGCAAATGACATTTTATTCAATTCTAAACCCACTTTTATCACTTGATTTATTTTCGTTTTTTTCTTTCATTGCCGTTGTATAATTAGTTTTGGAATTCAAATTATTCTAACAAAGTTTCAAAATTTTAAATATTTAATTATATTTATAATACAAATTAATATTAACTATTATGAAAAAACTTATTAGTTTATCACTATTATTTGTATTGACGGTTAACAATTTAGCCATTTCACAAATACCAAATTTCCAATGGGCTAAAAAAATAGGGATTAACCAACAAGATGAAGGAAACGATTTAGCAGTCGATAAATTTGGGAATGTTATAACCATAGGTACTTTTAGAGGTACGCCTGATTTTGATCCGGGGCCAGGAACTTTCACGCTTGCTTCAGCCGGACAACAAGATATTTTTATTTCCAAATTAGACGCTCTTGGAAATTTCGTATGGGCAAAAAGATTTGGTAATGCAAATGATCAATATGGAAATTCAATTGCAGTTGATAGTGCGGGAAATATTTATACTACAGGATATTTCGATGGTTCTATAGACTTTGATCCTGGTTCAGGAAGTTTTGTTCTTACTTCCACTGGAAGTTATGATTTTTATGTTCAGAAACTTTATGCAAATGGAAACTTTGCGTGGGCTAAAAGCATTGGTTGCAGCACTAGTTTTGAAGAGGCATATACAATTGATGTTGATGATTCTGCTAATGTTTATGTTGGTGGTCAATTTAATTGTATGACTGTAGACTTTGATCCTGGTCCGGGAGTTTTTAACTTATCACCTTCGGGAGCATTCATTTTGAAACTGGATTCTACCGGTAATTTCAGATGGGCCAAACAATTAGGTGGCACAAACACTAATGTTACCTCCATAAGACTTGATTCGTTACATAATTCTTATGTGGCAGGTTTCTTTACTTTAAGCGGAGATTTTGATTCTGGTCCCGGTACTCAAGTTTTAACTTCGAAAGGAATACAAGATGCGTTTATTGCAAAATTCGATCCAAGCGGGAATTTCATTTTTGCAAAACAAATTGGAGGAAAAGGATTCGATAAGGCCTATGGTATTACAGTTGATGATTCACTTAACATTTATTTCACAGGGCATTTTGGAGATACGTGTGATTTTGATCCTGGCATTGGAACATTTACCATGAATATCGCCGGGTTAAGTGGTCAGGATATTTTTGTAGAGAAATTAAACACTGCAGGCAATTTTGTTTGGGCAAAAAAAATGGGTGGAACATCCGGAATTGATGAAACGGGTTTAGCAATTGGAATAGATAATACACAAAATATATATACTACTGGACGATTTACAGGAAATGTGGATTTTGATCCTGGACCTGGTTCCTTTTTTATAAACTCCGGCAATAATACCAACATATTCATTCAGAAACTTACTTCCAATGG
>CAYQDP010000489.1:0-2485 GCA_964416235.1 uncultured Flavobacteriaceae bacterium
TCTAAATCACGGATGAGTCCTTCTTGCTTACGCGAAACTAATCCCGCCGGAAAAATTAAAACGGCATCATCCGAGCGTAATACTTCATCCATGCTTCGTAATGACTTAGCAGAATTGTTTCCTATTTTATTAACGCCAACAAATACATCGCCAAAATTTTTGAGATTCTTTAATACATCGTTTACTAAAAAACGCACATCCGGACGAATCTCGCCAACGGCTCTAATTAAAGCCATACCATCTAATCCGCCAAGTGGATGATTAGACGCCACAATAATGCGTTTATCAGTTGGAACATGATGCGCGTTCACCGATTCAATTTTCGCACCTAATAAATCAAGTCCCTTCGCATTAAACTCCAAACCGTAAAGGTCTTTCAAAATCACCATCGCTTCATTGATCTCATCTTCATGAAGTTTGCGCTTCAACCAATTAATGGTAAAACCCGGTAACCACTTTTCGATGTGTGGCACCTTTTCCTTTAAAATTTTAGAAACGTCTATGAATTTAGGATCCGACATATTACGGGATTGCAAAGTTAACATTACTTGTTAATATCTGTATATCAAAAATCAAAGCTTTTTTCAAATCAGAACGCTTACCTAAAAACCCTGAAAGCCGCGCCAATTCTGTGTTTTAAGCCATTTTCAAATTTTATTTATTAAGCATTTTTTCCTTTCAAAAATATTAACAGAAATCAAGTTTTCAACAAAAGTGGTAAAAAATGGGTTAAAGTGGTAAAAGGTGGTAAAAATTTGGGTATTTTTGACCCATATCACAGGAAAACCCTTGTAATGAACAGTTTGATAGGAGAATACGATTGTAAGATGGATGCCAAAGGCCGCATCATGTTTCCGGTTAATCTACGGAAGCAACTGGAAGCTGCCTTTGATCAAGGGTTTGTGATTAACCGAAATCTTCACCAAAAATGTTTGGTTTTATATCCGGTGGCCGAATGGAATAAGCTCAACAAAAAATTGAGCAAACTCAACCGCCTAATAAAAGCCAATGATGTTTTTGTTCGAAAGTTTACAGGTGGTGCTACCGCTTGCGATGCCGATACAACCGGACGTATTCTTTTGCCGAAAGCTTTAACTGAGTACGCTGATATTAAAACAGACATCAAAGTTTTAGGTAGTAATAATGTGATTGAAATCTGGGATAAGAAAATGTATGAAGACTTCTTAAACCAGGATGTCAATATTGAAAAATTAGCTGAAGATGTGTTGGGTGGATTAAACTTTAATGATGGAGATGATGAGTAATCATTATCACATCCCCGTTCTTTTACAAGCATGTATTCAAGGCCTTAATATTAAACCTGATGGTGTATACGTTGATATCACTTTCGGTGGAGGAGGGCATTCAAAAGAAATTTTGAAACATCTCGGACCTAACGGTAAGCTCATTGCTTTCGATCAGGATAAAGATGCTGCAGCTAATGTTCCTCAAGACGATCGTTTAATTTTTGTTCCGCAAAATTTTCGTTTTCTGAAAAACTATTTACGCATTAATGGTTTTAACAGCGTGGATGGTATTTTGGGAGATTTAGGCGTTTCTTCTCATCAGTTCGATGTTGCCGAAAGAGGTTTTTCCATTCGCTTTGATTCCAAATTGGATATGCGAATGAATCAACAGAGTGATTTGTCGGCTCGTGAAGACATTAATAATTATGATGAAAAGCAACTGCTCTTCATTTTTAAAAATTATGGTGAAATCGATAACGCGTTTCGCTTGGTAAAACTCATTATCGAAAAACGAAATGAAGAAACGATTGAAACCACCGATGATTTAAAAAAAGCGATTAAATCCTGCACACCGAAATTTGAAGAGAGCCGTTACCTGGCGAAAGTGTTTCAGGCAATCAGAATGGAAGTGAACCAGGAGATGGAAGCACTCAAAGAATGTTTAACACAATGTGTGGAAGTACTGAAACCGGGTGGAAGATTAGTGATTATGTCTTATCACAGTTTGGAAGATCGTTTAGTGAAGAACATTATGAAGACAGGAAATATTGAAGGTATTGAAGAAAAGGATATTGTTTTCGGAACAAGTAAAAAAGTATTTAAGCTTTTAGGTTCCAAACCAATTATTCCGAGCGAAGATGAAATTAAAAATAACAGCAGAGCCCGTAGCGCAAAACTTCGGGTGGCTGAAAAAATATAGAGTACTAATTATATAACTAAAAACCTAAGTGTCCAACAAATTCAGAGAAGTTCCTGTAAAGGAAATTATAGAGAAAGAAGTTGAAAACGTTGATTCAAAAAAATCAACAACGGACACCCCTCCCCCTATCCGCCGCGGCGGACGCAAAAAAGGAGTATTAGCCAAAGGTCTTTCGGCTGTATTCAGCGGTACATTTTTAACCAATGAAAGCACACTTAAGCATGTGCCTTTCATCTTGTTCCTCGCTTTAATCGCAATTCTGTACATCGCTAACGGTTATTATGCCGATGACAAATTGCGTGAGGTAAATAAAATCACC
>CAYQDP010000490.1:0-1424 GCA_964416235.1 uncultured Flavobacteriaceae bacterium
TTTCGTTGTCGGAATATTGTCCTCCTGAACCGCCCGAATCATAAAAGTTTCCGGAAGAGGCAGTATAAGTTATTACACTATATGTATTGTTAACTAATTTGTAAAAACGTTCCCAGTCCCAGTTCGGTCCGGGGTCGGTGTGTGTTTGATTAGGATACATTTGATGCCCTTTAATTTTCACACAAGAACCTTGTAAACATTGAGCAGTGGTACCCGAACAACTCGGACCAAAATAGCAACGTAATGGATTAATAGAATTGCTAGTGCACATATCCTTCACTAAAGCCGCAGAAGAATTATACATCGCTGTTGTAAACCAAGAGATGCTGCTGATATATCCTTCATGCTCTATTCCTAAAGTGTATGGATTTTCAGAGCCAACGTGCCAGGCTTTATCGGCCTCTAACACCATTTGTGTGACTTGTCCGTCGGAACTACGAATCACATAATGAGCTGAAGCGCTTGCACTGCAATTCTTAAACCAGGAAATACATCCGGCATAAGTGCCCTGAACAAAGTGAATGGTTACAGCTGAAATTTGTGTGCCTGAACGAGAGCTGAAATTACATGTTGTCGGATTCCAAATCGCGGAAGGGTAATCGGGAGAGGCCAGGGTTAATAAACCTGACTTGTATTGCTGACCGTTAGGAGTAGATACAGATGAAGAAGAAACCTTTAATGAGGATGAAGATAAGACAGCATAATTATCGCCAAAAATTTCTTCGAGATTCAAATGATAATCCGGAAAATTATAAGCGTCTTGAAATTCACCTTTGTTTAAAAACCAGAATAACTGATAAAGGTGACTGTTCATCACGAAATCATTGGTGAGATTATTTACAACAGGTAATTCACTTAACTCAACCAATATTTTTTTGTAATCTGCCGGGTTGGAAGAAAAATTAGCATGTAGACTTTGCAGTTTATTAAATGCTGCGGCATATGCAATGATGGAAGTTTCCGCGTTTTGTTTAATGTCTTTCTCAGTAAATCCTGAAAGTTGCGCAACAAATGAAAGGTTGCTGCGGAAATAATCTTTTCCATCTTCCGTTAATCCCATTACCGAAAAAGCTTGCGGTAATCCTATGCAACTGTTCTCTTCATGGGATAAATGCGTGAAACGGGTTTGCGTCCAAGCTACAGCTTCTAATACTCCTTTCGGAACAGATGGGTAGAGTGCATACGCTTTTTTAAAGCTGTTTGCATAAGGATTTTCAACGATTAAGGAGTTTGCATTCGTTACTAAAAACAATGCGGTAAAGACAAAAAGTAAAAGTTTTTTCATAATAAAATGGAAAGCTTAAAATTAAGCTATTTATCAATGAAAATAGGAGGTAATTGTTAAGGAAATATTGGCTTTTTGAGAGCTAAAACGATTTTAGTTTTTCCATTTGGAAATTAACTCGGAAGCGATGCGATACGGA
>CAYQDP010000490.1:1448-2482 GCA_964416235.1 uncultured Flavobacteriaceae bacterium
CAATTGCTCGCTGATGCTATAATGTAGCCAATCACTTAATTGTTGTTTACGCTTTAATGAAAAGTAACCATTTGTGATACTTAAGTTTTTATAAGATTCAATGATTTGTAAAGCTTCTTTGATGCCTTCATTTTGTATGCTGGAGCAGATTTCCACTTTCGGAATCCATCCGCTTTCTGAGGGTGGAAATAAATGCAAAGCGTGCGTGTATTCTGTTTTTGCGTTTTTAGCTTTTTGTAAATTGTTTCCGTCGGCTTTGGTAATCAGAAGTGCATCGGCCATTTCCATGATGCCGCGTTTAATACCTTGCAATTCATCGCCGGCACCTGCTAACATCAGTAATAAAAAGAAATCGGTCATCTGGCTAACGGCAATTTCACTTTGACCAACCCCCACCGTTTCTACAATGATAAAATCAAAGCCGGCCGCCTCACAGAGTAAAATGGTTTCAAATGTATTTTTGGTAACGCCACCTAAAGTTCCGCTGCTGGGTGAAGGACGAATAAAAGCATTCGCATGAACAGAGAGTTTTTCCATGCGTGTTTTATCGCCTAAAATACTTCCTTTACTTTTCTGGCTGCTTGGGTCGATGGCTAAAACAGCAAGTCGGTGACCGTTATTCACTAAATGTAAACCAAAACTTTCTATAAAGGTACTTTTTCCTACACCCGGTACGCCGGTAATTCCTAAACGAAAGGATTGTCCGGTTTTATGCATGATGCCGTCTATCACCTTCCCGCCTAATTCCTGATGTTCCGCTTTTGTCGATTCAATAAGCGTAATTGCACGGCTTAGAACAGTGATATCGCCGGAGAGAATTCCGTTGATGTAATACTCGGGAGTATTTGATGGATTACTCAAATCGTAAATGTTTTACAGAGATACCTTTGTTTTGTAATTCTTTCAATGATTCGATGCCAATGCGCAAATGTTCGTTCACGAAACTATCGGTTACTTTTTTATCGCTCTGTTCAGTTTTAACTCCTTCCGGAATCATGGGTTGATCGGTTGCCAATGGGAGTGCGCCGGTTGGA
>CAYQDP010000491.1:0-2481 GCA_964416235.1 uncultured Flavobacteriaceae bacterium
TATGATATTGAATTTACCCGAAATTATTTTAGATACATCGTATTCTAAAAAGTCGGCGTAATGGATGTTGTTTGCCGCCGCAGGATAGTTTTCCTTTAAATAAGCGATGGATTCTTCATCAATGTCTAAAGCGAAAAATTTTTCTTTAAGCTCAGAAATTAAATATTTTGTAAGTACGCCGGTACCGGGACCAATTTCAACTACAGAAGTGCCGTTGTTGTATTCCAATAGAGCATCCACGATTTTTTTGGCGATGTTTTCGTCGCACAGGAAGTGCTGACCTAAATGCTTTTTCGCTCTTACCGGTTGTGTCATAATGTGTCCCGCAAATTACGCGGATTTTCGCAGATTATTTAATCAATAATTTCTAATAAGGTTCGGAAGGCTGCGAATTTATCGGCATATCTTTTTTTCACGTCGGCTTGTAGTCCCGGTGCGAAATCTTTTTGGTAACGTTCAATATCATCCATTTTTTCAAACGTATACTGAAAGGAGTAGGTGTGTCCAACATCATCTACATTCAATACTTTCACAATTTTATTTTCCGTAAAACATCCTGTGTTCATCACATCCGGAATGTGAGTTTCTTTCATGTATTTTAGCCATTCGTCATGAACGTCGGCATCAATATTTACAGTTACGTTGTATATATACATTTGAATTTAATTTATTTGATTACAAAGCTACGCATGCTTAAACTTCCCATCTCCAGGCTCTCATAAATATGCTCAACATGCTCTCCTTTATTTTTTAATCCGAGAATATAAATCATTGGTAAATAATGATCATTGGTTGGAATGGATAATAACGCGCTCTTACCTAATTTTTCGTAATTGATTAAAGACACATCATCTCCTTTATCCAATAAATTCTTCACGGTAGTATCAAACTCACGTGCCCAATCAAAAACATTGTTTGGATTCTGAAAGTCGACCATTCCTAAATTGTGTACGATGTTTCCGCTTCCGATAATGAGTACGCCTTTGTCGCGTAAATAATTTAATTGTTTGGCTAATTCATAATGGTAGGAAGCAGGTTTACTATAATCGATACTCAATTGGAAAGTTGGAATATCCGCTGAGGGATAAATGTGTTTTAAAATCGTCCAGGCGCCGTGATCTAATCCCATATCTTTATCTTCGGCAACTTTGGTGTAATTTATTTTTTGCGCAACTTCTTTTGCAAGATCAGGGGAACCTTTAGGCTCGTATTTTACTTGAAACAACTCATCGGGAAAACCACCAAAGTCATAAATTGTTTTGGGAGAAGGATTAGTTGAAACGTAAGTGCCCCGTGTTAACCAATGCGCCGATACCACAAGTATAGCTTTTGGTTTTGGAACACACGCTTTAATTGTGTTTAGTTTTTTGGTGAATGCATTATCATACAACGCGTTCATCGGATTACCGTGTCCGATAAAAAAAACCGGCATACGCGCGGTATTTTCCATTTTTTTTAATTCATCAAGTATTGGTTGAGCGTTGCTCACAATCGGACTCGCCATAAGTAATGAAATTGATTTTAAAAAGTCTTTCCTATCCATTGTCTAAATTGTCTCCACGTAATTGACGGTAACGTTTGCGTGCTTCCACAACATAAATGCTTCCGGGATATTTAGTGAGTACATTCTGATATTCCGTTTTCGCTTTTTCTACGTCAATCATTTTTTTCTCGTATAACTCGGCTAACTTAAATTGCGCATCATCACCATATAATTCAGTGGAGTAATATTCTATAATGTCTTTATACATTTTTTCCGCTTCCGGATATTTTCCCAGCTTGTCATAAATAGCAGCTTTCTTAAATAAAATATCATCTCCTAAAGTGTGCGTCGGGAAAATTTTATTGATACTATCCAATTGCACGATGGCTTCATCATATTTATGCTGAACAATCAATAAATCTGCCACAGCAAATCTGGCAAGAGGCGCTGCATTTGTATCCACCCCAATGGCATCCGTAATGATAAGCGATAAATCTAAAGCATCATTGGCAATTAATTTGGTGGTGCTTCCTTTTAGAACATCGCATTGTGTTTTAGCCCATGTAAAATCGGCAGCATAAAAACTCAACTTAGCATTTCTGAATTTTGCTTCCTGGCCGATGGGTTCAAACTTAAAATCTTTTTCAACCTGAGAGTAGAGGAGGGAAGCATCCCAAATTACATTCTTCAATAAATAAATATCGGCTAATTGAATTTTAAATTCTGCGCGTGTTTGCGCGTCCATTGCCGGATTTTGTAACAAACCTTCAATGTGCATAATGGCACTGTCGGGTTTGTTTAAATAATACGCTTGTAAGTTAGCCAGATTGCTAATTAAAAAATTGGCAAGATGTGAGCTTTTGTATTTTTCTGTGGCTTTTAAAAATTTGTTTTCAAGAGCTAACAATTCGGTTAACGAAGGTTGTGCTTTCCCCGTTAAGTATTGTTATTCGCAATTGATTATGTCAATGCAAGCCGCATCATAAAAACCGTAATAA
>CAYQDP010000492.1:0-2478 GCA_964416235.1 uncultured Flavobacteriaceae bacterium
ACCGACTCCTATTTGAGAGTCGACGCCGATGGTTCCACCGAATCTCTCAACGATGATTTTGCAAAGCGAAAGTCCAAGTCCTGTACCTCCATGCCCCTCGTATCCTGTCACATAAGGATTAAAAATATTATCGCTATAACTATATATTTGATCAGGTTTTGGATTGCCACTTTGGTCTAATCCCGCTACATACAAAGAATTTCCGACCTTATGCTTGCTAAGACCATAAGTTAAATTTACAGAAAGCATTTTCTGGATATTTGAAGTAAACCCTACACCAATAAAGCCACCAATTACATTACCAAAATCTGAATTACTTATAAAATTAAGATCGGTAACAAATAAAAAAGGTTTATAATTTAAGGAATAGGCTAATTTAAAAACTGGAGCCTGTGATTTATGCACTGTAGCAAAACCTGTAAGCCCCCCATTTAGCCCTAAATAGTGATTTACTTGAGACCTTAAGTTAGTCAATAAAACAACAAAACTGATTATCAAGAGTAATCTCATTTTTCCTTCTTTAATTGCTGCTTTAAAAACTCTAACTCCTTTTGTAAAGCAATAATATATAGCATACTTTCTTCGATTTTTGCCAATAGCTTAGCATCCATTTCATTAAGGTCGTAGCCATCGTTCAATACACTCTCCTCACTTGGAATCCCTTTAAGATGTTTGTGCTCTAAAATATATTTCTCTACTGAGTATAAATCTTCAAGTTTATATGTAGTAGAAAAAACATAATCAGACCAAGTTGTTGGCTTTAATACAAACAGTGATTTACTAACTATTTTACCGCTAACTGTTAACAATGCGTCTGCATGAGTTCCAACAACTCTTTCACCACCAATTGCTGTTTTACCATTACCTAAAATTTCAAATACTGACTTTGGAAATGCTATGTTGTCAATTGCAAACAATTTTACATTATTATAATTTGCATTTGTGCTAAAATTCATTACACCATTTCCATATAAAGTAAAAGGAGGAGATGCGAAGTTTCCATTGTTCAAGTTAATTATCTTAGCAGAATTATCCCATGTGACAAATTTAATCGCGTTTCCATTAGCAGTATGTATTGATAAATTAGAGTTTACATCAATCGGATTACTTCCGTCCCAACCAATTCTTAAGCTATTCTGCATAGCAACTCTTTTTCCCATATAAACAATGCCGCCTTCATTAGGCAAACTGTTATTTGTATTTATTGCCGTATTACGTCCGCAAAAATAATTGATCATTAAAATATTATTATCTGCGCCATTTTGATCACTCCCTTCAACTTCAATTACTCCATTTCCGTCCCAGGGCGCAGAACCTACGTTTAATGCAGAATTCACCAACCCATTGTTGGCCCTTGAACTCATCATTCCAAAAAAGTTATGTGAGGGGTTTGAATTTCCTGTATTCGGAGTAATATAGGTTGGCAAAACAGGAAGTATTTTACCATAACTATAAATATTACTTGTTCCCGTATTAGTATAACTGATAATGTTGCCGCCAGTATTATCGAATGCTATACCTTTGTTTGCTATAATTTGACCGGTAAAAGACGCGTTACCTATTACGCTTAAATCACCACTCACATCGAGATTTTCAGTTTTAACATCATCATTAACTGTTAATGCACTATCAACAGTTAAAATTCCGCCTACTGAAACGCTTCCTGTAGTTACTACAGAACTGTCTACTTTCAAACACCCACTAACGGTTGTTGTTGGTATTGTGCTTTGCGCTTTCAACCAATCTGAGTTGAAAATCATTAAGCTAAATAAGAATATATAAAAAATGGTGTCTAGGGGGGGGGGTAATTCCGTGTTTTGAAAATTGCTTTTTCATAATAATGGTATTTCTTGTATACCAAAATTATAACAATTTTTTTATTGTGCAAGAATAAATCCCGAAAACTCAAATGAAATTCTACTTCTTCACGCACACTTGAATCGTGTGGCTAATACCCACCTCATCCGTTTCTTCAGTAATTTTAAATCCAGCTTTATCAATGAGTTTATTAAAAATAGCAGAATCGTACATCTGACTGTTGCCATTGGCTATATTGGTAAAGTATAAAGAGGTCATTTGTAAACTAAAGGCAGCGGTTTTAAATCGTTGACGATCCCAGAAAGTTTCCATAATGTAAACCTTACCGTTTTCATTTAAGGCTTCATGGCAACGCTTTAAAATGCTTACTATTTCATCTTCCCCAAAGCAATCTAAAAACTGACTCATCCAAATAGCATCAGCTCCCTTAGGGAATTTTTGTGCGTCATCTAAAATATTTATTTCATGATAGCCCACCCGATTTGCATAACCTGCCTTTTCGATATTGGCTTTCGCCATGTTTAATTGTCCGGGCAAATCGAGCATGGTAACACGCACATCTTTATCAAACTCCATACACTTCATGGTAAATTTCCCGGTATTTCCACCAATATCCAGAATGTGCTTTGGTTTGTGCTTAAATAAAATTGGTAATGCTTG
>CAYQDP010000493.1:0-2458 GCA_964416235.1 uncultured Flavobacteriaceae bacterium
TTTGTCAGCGAAATCATCCGCGAAAAAATTTTATTAAACTATAAAAAGGAAATTCCTTATAGTGTGGAGGTGATTGTAAATTCATTTAAGGACGAGCCAAATATTATTCGAATCCAAGCCGATATTTTAGTAGAACGCGACAGTCAAAAGGGAATTATTATCGGACATAAAGGCGAAGCTTTAAAAAAATTGGGCACTCAGTCGAGAGAGGAAGCTGAGAAATTTTTCGGTAAAAAAATATTTCTTGAACTATTTGTGAAGGTGGATAAGGATTGGCGCAGCAATGATAATCGCTTAAAGCATTTCGGTTATTAATTCACACACACTTTACACGAACCCTGATTTTCGGTTTCGTCGGTTCCGCTATGCAAAACCTGTTGCGATTTTGAACCGTAACGATAAATTGTAATTCCTTTAGCTTTATTTTTCCAGGCAGTTAAATACGCGTTTTCAATGTCTGCCACTGTTGCGCCACCCGGTAAATTAATTGTCTTAGATACTGCATTGTCGGTGTGCTTCTGAAATGCAACCTGATGTTGAATGTGCCAGTATGGTTCAATCTCTAAGGATGTTTTAAATAAATTTTTTATTTCATTCGGTAAACCCGTGTTTTGTATGGAGCCTGTTTTTTTAATTTCTGAAACAATTTCATCCGTTAATAAATTCTTCCGTTTTAAATAACTTAAACACGCATCATTTATTTCGGTGAGGGTTTCATTATTCAATACATTCTCTCTGTGAATTGCTAATGCAAATAATGGTTCAATAGAAGAACTGGTTCCTGCAATGATTGAAATGGTTCCTGTAGGAGCAATACTTGTTCGTGTTGCATTTCTAAGTTTAACATTTTTGTTGTAGATGCTATGATCCCAATTTTTAAATACACCTCTTTCTTCCGCTAATTTTTGCGATGCATCAAAACTTTTCTCATTGATAAATGCCATCAGTTCTTCCCCTAACTTCACAGCTTTTTCGGAGGCGTACGGAGTTTCTAACTTAATAAGTAATTCGGCCCAACCCATAATGCCTAATCCTATTTTACGATTGCCTTTCACCATCGTTTTTATTTCGGGAATTACATAATTGTT
Source organism: uncultured Flavobacteriaceae bacterium (assembly GCA_964416235.1). Taxonomy (GTDB): domain Bacteria; phylum Bacteroidota; class Bacteroidia; order B-17B0; family Aurantibacillaceae; genus JAHEYG01. The sequence continues at coordinate 1,089 of CAYQDP010000493.1, forward strand.
TACTTCAATTACATTATCCAAAAAGCGAATAGCAGTTACAATGCATTTTTCTAAAGCTTCGTAATCTATTTTGTTTTTCTTTTCATCGTAAAATTTGGCAACATCTATCGAGCCTAAATTACAGGCTTCATAAGGAAGGAGAGGAACTTCTCCGCAGGGATTTGTACAAGTAATCGCTCCAATCTTCGGAGTAGGGTTACTTTCATTAATCGTGTCTAAAAAAATTAATCCCGGGTCGCCGGTGAGCCAGGCATTAGAAATAATTTTATTCCATAATGCACGAGCGGCAATACTTTTAATGTTTTTTCTGCTAATCGGATGTTTTAATTCCCAATCTGCATTTTTCTCTACGGCATTCATAAATGCATCCGTTATGCCAACAGAAATATTAAAATTGCTGAGCACACCTTCCACATTTTTTAGTTCAATGAATTCTTCAATATCCGGATGGTCAATATTCAAAATTCCCATGTTGGCTCCACGTCTTTTTCCACCTTGTTTGATGTTATCCGTAGCAGCATCAAAAATTTTCATGAATGAAATCGGACCGGTAGAGTAGCCATGACTTGAATTAATAAAATCACCATTGTGTCTTAAGGCCGAAAAATTAAAGCCGGTACCTCCGCCACTTTGTTGTATAAGTGCTGTATTCTTTAATGTGGTAAAAATGTCCGCAATACTATCTTCAACCGGTAATACAAAACATGCGCTTAACTGATTTAAGGGCAGGCCGGCATTCATAAGAGTAGGTGAGTTGGGAAGAAATTCCAAGCGACTCATAATCGTAAAGAACTCTTTTTCCCAATGCAACTGTTGTTCTGAGTTGTTAAGTAAATGCTCGGCATTCGCAACATGATGCGCTACTCGCTTAAAGAGTTGCTCGGGAGTTTCTACAATGCTTCCATCGGAATTCTTAAGTAGATAACGGCTTTCTAAAACTCTTATGGCATTATGACTTAACGGGTGCATTTGGTGATATCTAATTTAATTAATTCTTGATTTAAATCATAATATTTCTGAGGGTATTTAACATCATTAAACAAAAAATGCCGGACATGTCCGGCATTTTTAAAGTATGATCAATTTCTATCTTATGTCTTTATTATTTTTTATTTCCGGGTTTTTCGGAAGATGTTTCATTAATGCAGCTTCCATTTCTTTTTTCTTTTTGGAAAATTCATTCGATAAATCATCTATTGATTCGAGTTGTGTGGCGTTTGGTTTTGATTCCATGCCACAGAATGATCCGTATAACTTGGAAACCTTTTCTCTTAATCGTTCTTCATCAGCAAAAATTGATTTTTTGGTTGTCGCCATTAAATCAGATTTTACTTTTTGAAGGTCTGCATTGAAAGCCATGGCGTTTTTAT
>CAYQDP010000494.1:0-2453 GCA_964416235.1 uncultured Flavobacteriaceae bacterium
ATCCGATAAATTCTTCATTCGATTTAAATCCGTCATCATCACTCGGAATAGTAGCAAACACATCTACTTCTTCTCCATCTTCGTTCACATACACCGGAACTGTAGGCAATTTTTTGTTCTTACGGAAATGATCAATGATCAAATTGCGTGCAATGCGTAATACCCATGGTAAGAATTTTCCTTCTTCCGAATATTGATTTCGTTTTAAAGTTTGTATCACTTTAAAAAATGTATCCTGAAACAAATCTTCCGCCAAAGCTTTGTCGCGCACAACTAATAAAATTGAAGAAAAAATCCTGCGCTTGTGACGGTGCAATAAAACTGCTAATGATTCTTCGTTGCCGTTGATGTAAAGCTGTACAAGCTCGTTATCTTCTAAACGTTGAATTGACATAATTATCCCTTTTTAAATAAGTAAAGTATAGGGTGTAAATGTCTATTCTATGGCAACGTTTTTTAAGTGGTTATTAAAACAAATATAGAACTAAACTGTTTAAATACAAAAACTTTACATTAGGCTTTGAGTGAAATATAGACATGAATGAGTAAAGGAATATTTTCAAGGATTGAAGTAAAAAAATAAAACATCTAGAATTATAACATTGATTATCAGTATTTTAAATCTTAATAACAATACTATTCCATGCCTCAAACAAAGCGTAATTTTACGGTAATGAGTAATTCTTCCGACTTCAGCACCCTCAATCCCAAACAATTTATACTTATTAAGGGAGCCCGCATGCACAACCTGAAAAACATGGATGTGGCCATCCCCCGAAATAAATTTGTGGTGATAACCGGCTTATCCGGTTCCGGCAAATCATCGCTTGCTTTTGATACCCTCTATGCAGAAGGGCAACGTCGTTATGTTGAAAGTTTATCCGCTTATGCGCGTCAGTTTTTAGGTCGCTTGGAAAAACCTCAGGTAGATTATATCAAAGGAATTTCTCCGGCTATTGCTATCGAACAAAAAGTAATTTCAAGAAATCCAAGAAGTACGGTTGGAACCATCACAGAAATTTACGATTACTTTAAATTATTATTCGCCCGTGTTGGAAAAACTTTTAGTCCGGTTAGCGGGAAGCAAGTCAAGCGACATAACATTAGTGATGTAGTTGATTTTATAAACGGACTAAAAAACGAAAGTAAAACACTTATTCTTTCAAAAATTCATGTACCAAAAGGAAGAACCCTTGCGCAGACTATTGATCTTTTATCGCAGCAAGGCTTTACCCGTGTATTCATGAATAATACTATCCAAAAAATCGCGGATACTGATTTCAAAAAAATTAAAAATTCAGAAGATTTGTTTTTACTTATCGACCGCTTAGTTGTAAGTAATAATGATGAAGATTTTTTGAATCGTGTTGCGGATAGTGTTCAGACAGCTTTCTCAGAAGGAAACGGTGAGTGTTTCGTTTATGTGGAGAAGAGTGAAAATAAATACGAATCCTTTTTATTCTCCAACCTTTTCGAAGCCGATGGCATGAAATTCGAAGAACCGGATGTCAACTTTTTTACTTTCAATAATCCGATTGGCGCCTGCAAAACCTGCGAAGGCTTTGGAAGCATCATAGGCATCGATCCGGATTTAGTGATGCCCAATAAAAGTTTATCGGTTTACGACAGCGCTGTTGCGTGTTGGAATGGAGAAACCATGAGCTATTACAAAAAACAATTACTAAAAAACGCACATAAATTTAATTTCCCTGTACACAAACCGGTAGCCGAATTAACGAAAGCACAATTGGATTTATTATGGAAGGGTAACGAACATTTTGAAGGCATTAACGATTTCTTCAAAATGCTGGAGAAGGAAAGCTATAAAATTCAATACCGCGTTATGTTGGCGCGTTACAGAGGTAAAACAACTTGTCCGGATTGCCGAGGCACTCGCTTACGCAAAGATGCTAACTATGTAAAAATTGCCGATAAAAATATTTCCGATTTAATTTTAATGCCGGTGGCTGATTTGCTTCCATTCTTTAAAGATTTAAAATTGAATGAGCACGATACTAAAATCGCGAAACGTTTATTAACGGAAATTACCAATCGTTTACAATATCTGTCGGATGTTGGCTTAGATTACTTAACATTAAATCGTGTTGCGAATACGCTGAGCGGTGGCGAAAGTCAACGTATTAATTTAGCCACTTCATTGGGCAGTAGTTTAGTTGGAAGTTTATACATTTTGGATGAGCCTAGCATTGGTTTACATTCACGCGATACCGAACGCTTGATTAAAGTATTAAAGTCGCTTCAGCAACAAGGTAACACGGTTATCATTGTGGAACACGACGAAGAAATTATGCTCGCAGCAGATGAACTCATTGATATTGGTCCGGAAGCCGGCAGCGGAGGCGGAACTTTAGTTTTTCAAGGCACACACAAAGAATTACTCAAAGACAGTAAAAGTTACACGGCGAAATATCTTACCAATAAACTCAAAATTG
>CAYQDP010000495.1:0-2453 GCA_964416235.1 uncultured Flavobacteriaceae bacterium
ACCTAAAGGCCAGAATGTATTATAAGCAGGGTCGGTCGCTAAATTTCCTGTAGTACTAGTCACTAATGTTTCTGTACCGGAAGCAAGTGTACGGCGCTTTAAGTTGTAAATAGAAATAGGTGTTGCGGTTGTAGATTCAATAGCATAACTATTCCAGTTGAAGTTACCATTCATTTGATCCTGAATAAAAATAGTTTCATGCCATAAGCTCAAAGCACTTAAGTTTCCGCAGCTATCCTTGATTTGTAATTTATATCTGTAGTAACTGGTGTTTGGATTTCCGTTAGCAGGACCAATACTTCTGTTGGTATCTACATACATACTGAAGGCCGTACGGCTCACTGCACCAATGCGCGTATAACTATTTAAACTTGTTTCACGGTATACGATAAAACTATCGGCACGAGGATACAAGGTTTTCTCCCAATATATTTCATTGTCATTTCCTAAACTGTCGACAGTAACCATACAGATATTCGGCGCCTGTGCGCCTGACTGAATAGCAACTGTACTTGATTTAGAGCAACCGTTATTTAAATTCACATTTACGGTATAAATGGTTGTTCCAAAATTTCCGGTAACAGATGGCGTTAAAATAGTTGAACTACTTAAGTTGGTGGTTGGTGTCCAAACGACAGAAGTTGCGGCCGGACTACAAGAAGCATTGATCACAGCTTTTTGTTTGCATAATAAGTTGATGTTTGGTCCTGCGCTTACACTTGCAGGAAGCAAAGTTATACTGGCACTGGCAGGCGTACCTACACAAGATCCTGTTGTACCGGTAGCTGTATATACAGCACTTGCGGTTGGAGAAATAACAATACTTGAACTAGTAGCACCTGTACTCCAGGAATAGGAAGTAGCACCGGTGGCAGTTAGAGTGGCTGAGTTACCTGTACATACTGTGAGTGGTGCAATAATTGCGGTAGTTAAACAACCGATTTTAGAAAGAAAGCCATCGTAATTTCCGGTTGTTGTAATACTGTTGGTTGAAAGAATGCTTAATCCATCAAAATAACCTGCCACATAAATGTTTCCTACATTATCTACATCCATAGAAACGGGAATTTCATTCGCGGTACCTGTAGATTTTGCTGTCCATTGATATGCACCCGAAGTGTTATATTTTGCAACAAATAAATCGGTTGTACCTATAAAAACATTGTTTAATGTTGCGGTACCAACGGCACATGCCGCGCTTTCAAAATAACATGAGAAATAAGGATTTCCGGTGGCATCAATAGCAACATTTGATCCGTAATCATGCCCGGTACCTCCTGCTCTAACAGCCCATTGTTGAGTTCCGGCAGAATTATATTTAGCTAAAAAACCATCGTAGCCTCCTGAGTTAGTAATTGAAAAGGAGCCGAAATTCATTGGAGAGCTTTGATACTGACCTGCCACAAAAACATTATCACTTGCATCAAGATCCAAATCGGTAACGTAATCGTTAGATGCACCACCCATGTTTCTTGACCATACAGAAGTTCCCGTTGCACTGTATTTTGCTAAAAAAATGTCTGTAACTCCATAACTAGTTAAAACTGTTGAACCAATTGTAGTAGTAGCCGTCATGATAGTACCGGTGAAAGAGCCTGTGAAATGTGGATTCCCTGCAGCATCAACTGCAACATCTGTCATATATTCATCTACATTGATTGATCCTGTAGAACGTAACCAGGTGAAACCTCCTGCATTCGTAAAACGTGCTAAATACACATCATGCTTACCGGCGTTACTGGTATTGGCCACTGTATTAGTACCAATTGCCATCACAGTGCCGTTATAAGCTCCACCAATGTACAAAGCATTTAAAGCGCTTGAATACGCTAATCCATTATTTGTTTCCTGAGAAGGTGTTCCAAATGATGAAAACCATTGCGGTACACCTGCACTGTTAATACAAGTAACATAAACATCATTACTTCCGGATGCTCCACCTGAGTTTCCATAACTAAATGGAGGAAGCGATATGGTTTGACTCGTATAATAACCACTTACATAAACTCTTCCCGAAGGATCCGTTGTAATACCGCCAACGTATTCATTGTTTGCACCGGCAATTCGCTGTGCCCATTGAACAACGCCATTCGGATCGTATTTCGCAACATAAACATCGCTCCCGGTTACGCCGGAGTTAGCAATATTAATCGTACCAACCATGATTGATGAACTCTGAAATGAACCGGCAACATAAACGTTTCCGGAAGCATCCACACACGTTTTAGCGTTAAAATCATTTCCGGTACCTCCGGCCTTAACAGCCCATGCCCAGGCATTTGTTTGCGATTGAGCTCCAAAAGAAAGTAATAATGTAAATAATGCGAAAAGTTGAATTCTTACATCAACATAAGAAACAATTTTTGTACTGAATTTCATAGGGTATAGATTTTATTTAATCCTTTAAAGATATATAAATTAATCCGATACAAACACCTGATTTATAGTTAAAT
>CAYQDP010000496.1:0-2436 GCA_964416235.1 uncultured Flavobacteriaceae bacterium
AAAGAAAAAATTCTATTCGAACAATTTTTTTATATTTTATGATTACTACTGTTTTATATGGACAAGTTACGATTCCTACCAATTTACGTCCTGGTCCAGTTCCTTTTGTAGGATGGAACAATGGTGGTGTTTCTGGTCCACTAAACATTCGTAATGATTTTAATGATAACATTAATTTTTTTACTGCAACGCCATCTTTTCAACGTATGATTATCCGTGGGCAAGCAGGATTTAATCAAGGTTTCGTAGGTATTGGTAATGGTTTTGTAAATCCTCAATCTTTACTCCACATTCACGACGGCGGCCTTTCTTATTTACAAGTAACAAATATTGCTACCAGTTAGCGCGGATTTATAATCCGTCAAAGGCGCTCATTATAGCTGTTTTTTCTCTTTCGTATTAATAAAATATATAAGTGAACGTGGACGGATTTATAATCCGTGCATTGAGATATTGAAGATTTCCTTCAAATACGAACAATTGTATGGGATTTTACATCATGAGTTCTTACTTCTTGTGATAATATAACAATATCCAATAAAGAATCCATACCAGCATAATTTCTTGCTGAACTAAATAAATAATCTTCCGGGAAGTCTACGATTTTGTCAACAACAGGGTTGTTGTGAATGTAATTAAGTTTTTGATAAAGAAAACGCGGTGTCTCCATGATTTCAGCATGATAACCATCTTGCCAAACTTTGTATTTTTGGTTGCGCGCTAAATGTTCACATGATTCAGAAAAAAGCTTCAACATCCACTCCCTACGACTTTCCTTTTCTGTTATAATGTTCTCAATAATTTTTCTTGAAGTAAACTTTTTAAAGTCTCTTATCACGTCGCTTAAAGGCTTATTTTCTTCGGCTTTACACAGAATATGGATATGGCTCGGCATTATGCAATAGGCATATATTTCCAGCCCCTTTTCACGCTGACAATACCTTAGCGAATTAATAAGTAAATACCTTTGAGACAGTCGAGTAAAAACATCTATCCAGTTAACTACAGTAAGGGTAATAAAGTAAGCCTTCCCTAATTCGTTTGCTTTATATTTTGTTGACATAATTTTTCAGGCACGGATTAAAAATCCATTACATTAAATACAAAATTAAGTTCGGACATAAAGAAACCTTGCTACAAATTATAGCTATTTGCATAAAATATGGATTTAAAATCCGCGCCAACAAATAATTAAACGTCTTTGCCAGCGATTTAAGTAGCGGCATGTATATTTACAGCCTTGTTGTTGATGGTAAAACAATAGACACCAAAAAAATGGTAAAGAGTGAATAATTAAAGTTTAGCACTCGTCGCTTAACAATATTTTACTATTAGCTTCTGTTTTCCAACAAAATATTAGGTAACTTTACCTATATTTCATTGTGCGATTTTCACTAGTACATAGTTTTATTTTATTCCTTGCGCTGTTCATCAGCTCTACTTATCATGCACAAAAAAATGCGGATGATAAATTCGCAATGTTATATCTCGATAAAAAAGAATACGAAAAAGCCAATGTGTATCTTGAAAAATTATACGATAAAAATCCGGACCAATGGTACTCGTATTATTTTACCGGATTATTAGGCGTTAAAGATTATAAAGAAGCGGAAAAAATTTCGAAAAAGATGTTGAAGCGTAATCCGCAGAGCGTTAACATCTACATTAACATTGCTAAAATTTACCGCGAGCAAGGCGATACAAAAAAAGAAAATGAAAATTATCAGAAAGCAATAAAAGATGTTATACCTCTGCAAGCTTTTATACAACAACTGGCAATGGATTTCATGGAAGAAAAATTATACGACCTTGCCATTGAAACGTATTTAAAAGGAAGAAAGCAAACACCGGAGTATCCTTATTTTTATGAAATAGCTGAGGTATATAAACGCAAAGGCGATTTGAAGTCGATGATCAATCAATACCTCGATGCAATTGAGTTCAGGGAAAGTGAATTGTATACCGCACAAGGTTATTTACAGAATGCTTTAGGTTATGAAGAAGAAACTGCAGGATTTAAAAATCCGGTTCTGAAACAAGAATTACAAAAACGCATACAGCAACATCCGGATAAAATTGTATTTGCCGAATTTTTAATCTTCATTCAAAAACAACAAAAAGATTTTGAAGGCGCTTTTACACAAAGCAAATCCCTCGACAAACGTTTGAAGGAAGACGGACATCGTATGTTTGAGCTCGCCAAACTTTGTTTGAGTAATGAAAAATACGAAGTAGCGCAGAAATGTTTTCAATACATTATTGATAAAGGCCCTTCTTACGGTTTTTATGATGCGGCTTGCATTGACATCATCAATTGCGAATACCAATACTTAACGGGGAAAGCACAACCTTCATCAACCGAATTGTTAGCTCTTGAAAACAAATTTTTAAAATCCACAGAAAAATACAAAAGCTCACAACATGCCAATTTATTAA
>CAYQDP010000497.1:0-2434 GCA_964416235.1 uncultured Flavobacteriaceae bacterium
CGAGGATAAGTTAAAACGTAAAAGCATTTTTTCATTCACCAAACACAAAGCCAAGCGAAAAAATAAAGCGCATCCGAAATTTAAAAAGCTCTTCGATATGAAACGCTATAAGTTTTGGAACCGCGTAACAAATACAACAGCTTGTTTTAAGTGGTGACCCCCTCCCGCTGCGCGGACTCCCCCTTAGCAGGGTGAGAGGCTGGTCGTTTCTAAAGATGCTTAATACTGCCACGACTGAATTCTCCCCTGCTAAGGGGAGATGTCCGCAGGACAGAGGGGTTTAAATCTTCAAATTAACGCTCTCTCTAAATCAATACAGTCAACTAATTCTGTTAAAACCATTCCTGGATTAGGGATGGTTTTTTATTTTTTCTATCTTAAAGCATTAAAACCTATTTTATGAAAAAGACAATTACCTGCTTTCTGTTAATTTGTTCTTCCTTAATTTTTGCTCAACCTACGTCATTTTCCTCACGAGGCATTGGCGGCGGCGGCGCTCTTTTTGCTTGCTCCATTAATCCCGCTAACAATAGCGAATATTACATTGCCTGTGATATGGGTGAACTCTTTCACACCACTAACTTCGGGTTAAGTTATAATCAGGTTCATTTTACGGAATTAATTGCAGGACATAACTCTAAAGTATGTTTTACAAGTTCTGTGGGTTTATTGTATTCCGTAAGCTATGCCAACAACATGGTTGTTCCAATGAAGAGTACAGATAATGGTGTAACCTGGTCGCCATTACCCGGTAATCCCGATAATAATCAGGAAACTTTTTCTATCGATGCAGATTACAATAATCCTAACCGCGTTATTATTTCCTATTACGGTGAAATTCATTTTTCAAATAATGGCGGCACTTCCTTTACTCAAATTCACACGGCGGCAACAGCTGCAGGAAATGTAGTCGCAGGTGTGTTTTTCGATGGCAACAACATTTACATCGGAACCAACGATGGCGTTTTAGTTTCAACTAACGGTGGTGCAACATGGACAACCGCTACCATCACCGGTTTACCAACCAACGAACGCATCTGGAGTTTTGCCGGAGCAAAAGTTGGCGCGGTGACTCGATTCTTTTGTATCACCGCTGATGTGGCAGATATTTATGTGGGCGTTGTAGGTTCTGATTATTTCAATTATCCGAAAGGAATTTATTCGGTGGATTATGGAAGCGGTAATTGGGTTTCAAAAAGTACGGGTATCAATTTCACAACTACCTATCCTATGTTTGTTGGAATGGCTACTAACGATATTAATACAGTATATGTAGCCGGAAGTAATTCCATTTCTGAACCGATTGTTTTAAAAACAACAAATGCCGGCACTTCATGGGCTAATACATTTAATACAGCGGGTAACGCCAATATTATTACCGGGTGGAGCGGACAAGGCGGCGATCGTGGTTGGAGTTACGGTGAATGTCCTTTTGCTTTAGCAGTAGCTCCCAATAATGCCAACTCAGTTATCTTCGGTGATTTTGGTTTTGTGCACAAAACAAACAATGCGGGTACAGGATGGCAACAAGCTTATATCAATACAGCGGGACAGCATCCGGCCGGAGCGAATACACCGCCGAATCAAAATTGTCAGAGTATAGGAATTGAAAACACAACCTGCTGGCAAGTACATTGGATGAACGCGAATAATATGTGGTCGTGTTTTTCTGATATAAGAGGCATACGCAGTACAGATGCAGGAAGTTCATGGTCGTTTAATTATACAGGGCATACCGGGAATTCGGCTTATCGTGTTGTACAACATCCAACCAACGGCACTTTGTTTATGGGAACTTCTAACATACACGATATTTATCAAAGTACCTATTTACAGGATTCACGTTTGGATGTAACGGATGCGAATGGAAAAATTATGTATTCTACAAACAATGGCGCTACCTGGCAAAATTTACGTGTCTTTAATCATCCTGTATTTTGGATCGCTTTAGATCCTAATAATCCGAACCGTGCTTACGCCAGCGTTATTCATTACAATGCCGGTGCAGGTATTGGCGGAATTTACATGACGAATGATTTAAATAATTTAGCCGCATCTTCCTGGACATTATTACCAAATCCACCGCGTACAGAAAAACATCCGGCAAGTATTGTGGTGTTGAATGACGGTAACATGGTGTGTACTTATTCGGGAAGAAGAACATCGGGAGGTGCATTTACGGCGAGCTCGGGAGTATTTATTTATAATCCAACTTCTAATACATGGACGGATGTATCGCATACAGGGATGTATTACTGGACAAAAGATATTGTGGTGGATCCGAATGATCCTACACAAAATACATGGTATGCTAATGTTTTTAGCGGTTGGGGCGGACCACCTAACGGTCTGGGGGGACTGTACAAAACAACCAACAGAGGAACAAGCTGGACGAAGTTAACAGGTACGACGATTGACAGAGTGGCTTCATGTA
>CAYQDP010000498.1:0-2434 GCA_964416235.1 uncultured Flavobacteriaceae bacterium
TATGCTGAATTAAACGATAGTTTAACCATCATTGGCAATGAGAAGATGATTGCAGAACTAAATCAAAAGTATGAGTCGGCCCGAAAGGAAGCACAAATCAAGGATTTGAATTTGATTCAAAAGGAAAAGCAAGTTCAGTTAAACCGACAGAGGTACTTTTTAATAGCGTCAGTAATTGTGCTGTTGATAGTAATAATCGCCGTTATTACGTTGTATAAATCCAATCAAATAAGAAAGCGTGTAAATAACCAATTAAATGAAAAAAATCATTTGATTGAAACTCAAAAAAGAGAGGTGACGAATCAGAAGGAACTTATAGAAACCAAAAACAAGGAAATTCTTGATTCTATTAATTACGCGCGAAAAATTCAATTAACCTTATTAGCAAACGAGGAGTTGTTAAGAAACAATTTAAGTGATTATTTCGTTTTGTTTAAACCTAAAGATATTGTGAGCGGCGATTTTTATTGGGCTACTTTAAAGGGAGAAAAGTTTTACATGGCTGTTTGTGATTGCACTGGTCATGGTGTACCGGGAGCCTTTATGAGTTTGTTAAACATTGGTTTTTTGAATGAAGCTATTAATGAAAAAAACATAGTTCAGCCCAACGAAATATTTAATTATGTACGTCAACGATTAATCGAAAGTGTAAGTAGAGAAGAGCAACAGGACGGAATGGATGGCATATTACTTTGCCTTGATAAATCTAACGGTCAGCTTACCTATGCCGCAGCAAATAACGCCCCTATACTCATAAGTTCAAATAGTATCAGCGAATTACCATTCGATAAAATGCCGGTTGGAAAAGGCGTACATGAAAATAAATTTAATCTGTATGGCGTTAAGTTGGCACCTTCGGATACTTTGTACCTGTATACCGACGGATATGCCGATCAGTTTGGCGGACCGAAAGGAAAAAAATTCAAGTATAAGCAACTCAATGAGCTATTGTTGAATATCCATACTGAATCGACAAGCAAACAAAAAGAAAAACTCGAAACAGTATTCACAAACTGGAAAACGGGCCTGGAACAGGTGGATGATGTATGTATAATGGGTTTAAAAGCATAACCATTCACTCATTCAAAACACCATTTCACCCTTCTTTAACAAAGTTTCACTCATTATTTTGATATTTTCTGTAACTGATACTCAGCAACTTAGTTATATATGTATAGTTTTTTGAAATTTTGGCGTAACCCCAAGGTGCGTTAGTCATTATAAGGATATAATGCTACTCAACGCAGCTGATATGAGTTTTAACCCGCGATACCATCACACCACCGCACAATTGCACGACGAGCAATTGATCATTGAAGCTGCAAAGGAGAATCCGGAGTACTTCGGACCGTTATACGATAAATACTATAAGCAAATTTTTGGTTATGTGTATCAACGTATGGACGACAAGGAATCGGCATTCGATATTACAGCTCAGGTATTTTTAAAGGCCTTAACTAATTTGCACCGTTACGAATTTAAAGGTGTGCCTTTTGCAAGCTGGTTATTCCGCATTGCACACAGTGAAGTCATGCAATTGTTCCGTGATCAAAAAAACAAACGCGCCATCAATGCTGATGTGGGCGACTTAAGGAATATTTGTGAAGAAGTTCAAGAGCCGTTTTTTGAAGAGTATTTACCGCACATACAGGTATTAATTAAGCAATTGCCCGATGAAGATTTACAATTAGTGGAGATGCGTTTTTTTGAGCAAAGACCTTTTAAGGAAATCGCCGAAATTTTAAACATCACCGAGAACAACGCCAAAGTAAGAATGTACCGCATTTTAGAGAGATTGAAAAAGAGTATAACGAATATTAAAGTATAGTATGGAACCAAAATTTAATTTGGATCGCCCGAAGGTAAGTGACGATGAAATAAACAAGCATAAGGATTTTAATAACCTTGTGAAACAGTTTAAAGAACAGAGCATTCAAAAGGCCCGTAGTGATGTTAATTTTTTAAAGAATAAAAAAGCAACATATGCTACGGTGATCGCCGGAATCGCTGTTATCTGTACCGTTACTTATTTTACTGTATTTAAAAACCAAAACACCAAAATTGCCAATGATAAAACTACTACTTTAAAAGAAACCAAAGTCGCCGAAAATAAAACCACTGTTAAAAAACCATTTGTTGCACCACCTTCAAAAAAACTGAATGTTCCTTATAGTACCTATAAAGTAAATACGTCTAAAGGAGGCGAAATTGCGCATCACACCAAATCTAAAATTAAAGTACCGCAAAATGCTTTTGTAAACAAAGCCGGACAAGATATTATCGGAGATGTAGAAATCCAGTATCGTGAAATGCATGACCAGGCGGATATTATCGCCAGCGGAATACCAATGACCTACGATAGCGCCGGTACAAAATATCATTTTGAGAGTGCTGGTATGTTTGATATCAAAGCTTCACAAAATGGCGAGCAAGT